>DATDVD010000119.1:0-18472 GCA_035290065.1 Coxiellaceae bacterium
CGTTTAAACGAATGCGCGATTCCAATCACACTGCGCGCCACCCAAGCACCTACGCGCGTCACACCGATACTTAAATCTTGCCAAAAACGATGCCCAGCATCCGTATGCGCTTCTGCAGCTACATCGCGTAATTGATAATAATCCGTAGCAACACGCCGTTTGTGAGGGCCGCTGTGTAAACGCTCACTGCCCGTTAAATGTTTTCCCCAACTGCGATGACTGCGTGCTGTAGTCGTGGTAAAAAGATCACGAGGCAGCATTTGCCTTCTCTGACGTTCCTGAAGAAATTGGGTATGATGGGTATCAAACACATCATCGATAGGATTATTCGCATTCAATGCATAACTGACAGCCAATAAAAAATCGCGAATTTCTCGTTTTCCATGACCTAACAGACGAGTAGAAAGAATCGCCACCTTATCGTGTCCAATACGAGTCTGTGTTTCACCTCGCGTTTCCAACCAGCCATAGCATCCTTGGTGTTGCCTTAAAAGTCGGTGATTTTGATCAAACACATAATTGGCCACCGCTGCTTCCGCCGCTGCTAACTGTTTATTTAAAGCACCGCGAAAAATAGTGGCATCGTCTCCTGTATACGTTAAACGTTCATTGGCTAATCGAGCGGAACGAACCATAGCATTACACCGTTCCAATACATAATTAGCGATGATATTGCGTGTTTCATCATAACCGATACCCTGATCTTCCGCAGAGCCGGTTTGAATAGTACGAATTTTTTCCTGCAATGTTTTTAACCGATAATAATCATCCACCAATCCTAATAATTGAGTGCGTGCAATTTCTAATGAAAAACGATTATGGTCGTGATTCTGAGGGTCATTATCGGGACGTTGACTGATTTCCGTTATTTTAGCAGCATATTGCTGCATGACCGTTTGAATAGCTCTGTCTTCATCACCTGCTAATAATTCTTCGAAATTAATGCCTATCGATTCAAAATGTTGAAGAGAAGATAAAACATCGGCTAAACTAGCTTTGAGAGTAGGTATAATTCGATCCGGATGTTCTCCATGCATGCGCTCAATGGGCTGCAGCAAACGCAGGCGTTGAAAAGTCATTTGGCAAATTTGTTCTTTATGAACGAAGTGGGTGGATCTAAGACCAAATTGCTCTGCATCTTTTAGCACCATAAAACGATAACGGCCGATATAACCTATTGCCTGAGCCGTTGCGGCACCCTCATTAGATAAAGTAATTCCCAATTCTTGTAAGCGCAGATATTCTTCTGGCGATACCACTGCCACCGCCATACTTTCCGGTGTATTTAATCCCCAATACGAACCCATGGTATTAAAAATCCGTACATAACTGGCACGCGCATGATCTTCGAGGGGTTTCTCTTCGCCTGCTTGTATTCTTTCTAACCCTCTTGCTCGTTGCACAAAAGCGCATTGAGTCACCCGGTGAGTTTCCCCATGAACCTTAACATCCAGACGTGCTGGAGGAGCCACCCCCAAGGGCATTAAGGCGTGACTCAATAATTCCGTACTTTCAAAAACCGGGTTGGTCATAAATTTTCCATAAAATTCAAAATATAACTCTTAATTTTATTATATTTCCCCTACCTTAATAAAATATTAAATGAATCGTATATTTTATCCCCTTCGTAGGGGCAGACCGTGGTCTGCCCAACCGGATTCCAAATCTTGTGCCACATTCCGGGCAGAGCACGCTCTGCCCCTACGTTAATTTTTTTTCCCAAATTTGTCCACCCCCTCCCGTAGGGGCAGACCGTGGTCTGCCCTTCTTTCTTCATAATAAACCTTGTACGGATTCTCGGACAGAGCACGCTCTGCCCCTACGGTATAAGATTTTGGCCTACCCTATTCTCACTCAACTTGCTAAAATGGTGTTTTTATCGAGGGAATTGATCATCACATGCCAAAGAACGTCTTTTATGCCCAATCGGGTGGCCCCACAGCCGTGATTAATGCTACTGCCTGTGGATTGATTGAAGCCGCGCGAAAACACCCGCAACTCGGCACCGTATTTGCCGGCCATAACGGCATTACGGGGGCTTTAAAAGAAGAACTCCTTGATACCAGTCAAGAATCCGAAGAAGCAATCCGAGCCCTGCTCCATACCCCTGCCAGTGCCTTTGGCTCTTGCCGCTATCGGCTAAAACCTTTCGAACAAGACCGCTCCCAATATGAACGGTTAATAGAAGTGTTCAAGGCTCATGATATTGGGTATTTCTTTTACAACGGCGGCGGCGATTCGCAGGACACTACCTACAAAATTTCGCAGATGAGCCACGCTATGAATTACCCCCTCACCTGCATTGGTTTACCCAAAACTATCGATAATGACTTAAGCCAAACCGATAACTGCCCCGGCTTTGGATCAGTAGCCAAATATGTCGCCATCTCCACGCAGGAAGCAGCATTAGATATCGCCGGTATGGCTGCTACATCCACCAAAGTATTTATTTTAGAAGTCATGGGCCGCCACAGCGGTTGGATTGCAGCGGCCAGTGGGCTATTAACGCAACAAGCAGGCGATCCCCCTCATTTAATTTTATTGCCGGAAATAGCATTTGATCACGAAGCTTTCTTGGCTAAAGTAAAGGCTACCGTGGAAAAAGAAGGTTATTGTGTGATTGTGGCCTCGGAAGGTTTACGCGAAACAGACGGTCGATTTTTAAAAGAATCACACGATATAAAAGATGCGTTTGGCCATGCTCAATTAGGCGGTGTGGCACCGATTCTCGCGCGATTAATTCATCATCGATTGGGTTATAAATTTCACTGGGCCGTGGCGGATTATTTGCAACGTGCCGCTCGACATATTGCGTCTCAAACAGATGTGGAACAAGCGTATGCCCTAGGTGAGAAAGCGATTGAATTTGCCACTCAGGGCATCCGGGATGTGATGTTAACCATCGAACGGTTGTCTCACTCCCCCTATCGCTGGCAAATTGGCACAACACCTTTGCAAACGGTGGCCAATATTGAACGCGTGATGCCAAATCATTACATTACAAAAGATGGTTTTCACATCACCGAAAAATGCCGCGAATATTTATTGCCATTAATTCAAGGGGAAGCCTATCCTCCTTATCTAAACGGACTTCCTGCCTACATCCGCCTTAAAAATATTCGAGTAAAAAAGAAATTATCTCAGCTTGTTCATTTATAATGAAAGAGTAAGAACTTTCTCACAGGCTGTAGCAAGCTTAAACAGAACTCTAAAAAAATGCCCAACAAAATTCTATTGGGTAAAGCTCGCGCTCAACCCATCGGGCAGACCACGGTCTGCCCCTACGGGAGAGAGTGGATAAATTTGGGGAGGAATTAACGTAGGGGCAGAGCGTGCTCTGCCCGTCCGAAATTTAAATCTTGCGCAACGTTTCGGGCAGACTTTGGCTGCCCCTACGGGAGATTGTTTTATCTATTCGCTGAAATACATATCCCACTCGATAGGATGAGTAGTCATATTAAGGCGTTGGATATCGTGTTTTTTAAGGTTTACATAGCCTTGTAGCATATCCATCGTAAACACATTGCCTTTTAAGAGAAAATCGTGATCTTCTTCCAACGAGCGTAAAGCTTCTTCCAACGAAGCACAAACACGCGGAATACCCGCGGCTTCTTGCTCGCTTAATTCATATAAATCGTGTTCAATGGCCGAACCTGGATCAATTTTATTCACGATACCATCCAGCCCTGCCATCATCATCGCGGCAAACGCTAAATAAGGATTGGCGCAAGGATCCGGGAAACGCACTTCAATACGATTCGCTTTCGAATTGGTCACAAAAGGAATTCGAATGGCCGCCGATCGATTACCCGCCGAATAGGCCAAAAATACCGGCGCTTCAAAACCCGGCATTAATCGTTTGTAACTGTTAGTGGTCGAATTAGTAAATGCATTTAACGCACGGCCGTGTTTAATAATACCGCCAATGTAGTGTAGCGCCATATTGGATAACCCTGCATACGCACTTCCCACAAATAAATTCTCGCCATTTTTTGCCAGCGATTGATGACAATGCATACCACTGCCATTATCCCCCACTAAGGGTTTCGGCATAAAAGTCGCGGTACGTCCATAATTTTGAGCCACATTATGCACTACATATTTTAAAATTTGAATATTATCCGCGGTTTTTAAAAGCGGGCCAAAACGAAAACTAATTTCATTTTGGTTGCCTGTGGCTACTTCGTGATGATGCGCTTCCAACACCATACCCATCGATTTCATAATCGTACACATATCGGAACGAATATTTTGAGACGAATCCACGGGTGGCACAGGAAAATATCCCCCTTTTATCGCTGGACGATGGCCCAAATTTCCGCCTTTGTATTCTTTACCCGAGTTCCACGCGGCTTCCACCGAATCTACTTGAAAGGAAACTTGGCTCATATCAATTTTCCAACGTACATCGTCGAAAATAAAAAATTCGGGCTCAGGGCCAAAATAACAGGCATCGGCAATGCCAGTGGACACTAAATATTCTTCCGCTTTTCTGGCCACCGAACGGGGATCTCGCTCATATCCTTGACCCGTACGAGGATCTACAATATCACAGCGAATATTTAATGTAGGCGCATGGAAAAAAGGGTCTTTAACCGCCGTTGATAAATCCGGTTTTAACGCCATATCCGATTGATCGATATTTTTCCATCCGGCAATAGAAGAACCATCAAACATTTTTCCTTCTTCAAAAAAGGCGGCGTCAACGGAGTCCACCGGAACGGAAACGTGCTGTTCTTTGCCACGCGTATCGGTAAAACGCAAATCCACAAATCGAATGCCTTCTTTTTCAATTAAGTCTAATACAGTTTTGATTTCTTTTTTTATCACGGCACGTTTCTCCACTTCATACTTAAGGTTGAGTTATGATCAAAATCGTTTTCACATCGCTGTCTGTTTTTTCCCACGGTCTTGCATAGTGCATTTTTAATATAAATGCTCGGCTACCTTCGTAAGCGGCCGGTGTTATATGAAACTCCCATACTTCATAATTTCCCGCTCCTATTCGACGGGTATCGGAAGGCACATAATGATGCTCTACGAGTTCTATATAATTCGTCGGCAATGCCACTAATTGCCATTGATAACCCGTGGTCGGATTAGACGGCAACGACAAAGTCCAGGACGAGGTTCCCGATGCTAGGACGACAGAGGAAGGAATAGGAGTAGGCGAGGCGATGTCCGTTAGCCAGGCACCCAATTGCATGATACCCCACCACAACAACACAACGATCACTATTCGAACAAGCTTCCATAGCATGATGGAATTACATGGTATCGAGGTTTATATGGGAAAACAAGAAGAATCCAGCAACCCCCCTCCACAACCCAAATAACGTAGGGGCAGACCGTGGTCTGCCCTTCTTTCTTCATGATAAACCTCGTGCCACATTCCGGGCAGAGCGTGGTCTACTCGAGCAAATTCCAAATCTCGTGCTACATTCCGGGCAGAGCACGCTCTGCCCCTACGTTAATTTTTTCCCTCAAATTTACCCACCCCCTACGGTAATTTTTCCCTCAAATTTACCTATCCCTCTCGTAGGGGCAGACCGTGGTCTGCCCAAAAACACAGCTCCATACCCTAGAGATCTCGCTACCTAAAAATCCAGAAAAACGAAGCTGCCCTCTCTAAATTTCCCTGCAGCGAAAAGATCTCCGCTACCCCCATAGACAGCCCCACTGCTTTATAGTTCAATACCCTTACAAAGAGGAGAACACCATGGCACTAACACCCTCCACTATGCTGCCTTTAGGCACCCCCGCCCCTGCCTTCACTTTACGGGATACTGTATCCGGAAAAGTGCTTTCTCTAGAAAACCTAACATCTACCCTCGCCACAGTCATTGTTTTTATGTGCAATCACTGTCCTTACGTCAAACACATTCAAAAAAAATTAGTAGCAGTAGCTCATCATTACCAACACAAAGGCATATCATTCATTGCCATTAGTTCCAATGACGTAGACCATTATCCCGATGACTCTCCTGAAAAAATGAAAGAAGAAGCTCAACGTTTCGGCTATCCCTTTCCTTATTTATATGATGAAACTCAACAAATCGCCCACGCTTACCACGCCGCTTGTACACCCGATTTTTATGTATTTGATAAAGCATTAAAATGCGTATACCGCGGACGCTTTGATAATTCCTCCCCAGGCAAATCCACCCCCATCACCGGCCACGATTTACGCGCCGCCCTCGACGCTCTGCTAGCCGGAAAACCCATCGGCGAAAATCAACTGCCCAGCATGGGATGCAATATTAAATGGAAATCCCAGTAAGGCTCAACAGAGGAGGCTATTTTGAGTGACTAACTTTAAATCATAATACAATGCTGTAGCAGCCATATTGTAAAAGGAGTAAAAGAATAATCTACGGCACCCAGGCTCTTTAGTCGCTTATAAATGCTCGATCTTAATAATTTCGTAGGTGATTTTCCCTTTGGGCGTCACAATTTCTACGATATCTTCTTCGCACTTTCCGATTAAGGAACGAGCGATGGGAGCCGTGACGGCGAGTTTTCCGGATTTAATATCGGCTTCTTCTTCGCCCACAATTCGGTAAATAATTGCCTCTTCATTGCCAATATTCAACAAGGTCACGGTGACACCAAAAATAACACGGCCTTGATTCGGTAATTGAGTTACATCAATCACCTGCGCATAAGCCAGCTGATGTTCTAAATCCCGAATACGTGCTTCGGTTAAACCCTGCAACTCTTTAGCGGCATGGTATTCGGCATTTTCTTTTAAATCACCATGCGCTCGCGCCTCCGCAATGGCCTGAATGATGACCTGACGTTTTTCGCCTTTAAGATAATGTAATTCTTCTTTT
The DNA here is from genome assembly GCA_035290065.1 of Coxiellaceae bacterium. Classification (GTDB taxonomy): domain Bacteria; phylum Pseudomonadota; class Gammaproteobacteria; order Coxiellales; family Coxiellaceae; genus DATDVD01. The sequence goes on from DATDVD010000119.1 coordinate 6,834, forward strand.
AAGGCGGCTTCGCCTTGGGGAGTCATGGGAATTCTGTTCATGGTATAACCTCAATAGGGTGAAATAGAAAGGTAACACGAGAAAACACGATTTTAAAGGCCGTGACAAGCGAATTTTTTGTTCTTATACTGTCCGAATGGCAGGAATTCAACTCCAAAAAAGCAAACCCCTTAGCGTTTTTACGCTCACGATGATTAATATCATCGCCATTGATTCTCTTCGTAATTTACCCATGAATGCCACCTATGGTTTGTCCATCGGGTTTTATTACCTATTAGGCGCCATTTTATTTTTAATTCCCACGGCTTTAATTACAGCTGAATTAGCCACTCACCATCCTCGCACTGGCGGAACCTATTTATGGGTGAAAGATGCCTTTGGCCCACGCTGGGGATTTGCGAATATTTGGTTGCAATGGATTTATAACGTTATTTGGTATCCTACCATTTTATCGTTTATTGCTGCTTCCGTAGCCTATTTAATCAATCCCGATCTTAGTGCCAACAAAACGTATATGGTCTCCATGATCATTGGGGTTTTTCTAGTTGCTACTTTTATTAATAGTTTTGGCATTCAAAACTCCGCACGCTTAAGCGTGGTAGGCGCCATTGTAGGCACGTTATTGCCGATGGCCTTTTTAATTGGATTAGCCTTTTATTGGTTGCACGCCACCCACCCTGTAGCCACGCCCATTACCCTGCACGCCCTAGTACCGGATTTTTCACACCTGCCTAATTTGGCTTTTTTAGTGGTGATTTTGTTCAGCTTAATGGGATTAGAAATGTCAAGCGTGCATGCCGGAGACGTGGGAAATCCGAAAACCGATTATCCTAAAGCATTATGGTGGTCTTCTATTCTTATCGTTTTAACGTTGGTATTTTCTTCCAGCGCTATTGCCATTGTATTGCCTCCCAGCGCGATTAACATTGTGAGCGGTGTAAACGAAGCCTTTGCTGCCTTTTTACAGCAAGAGCATTTAAGCTGGGCCTTACCCATTGCAGTATTAATGATTATTTTAGGCGGGTTTGCCGGTATGTCGGCCTGGGTCATTGGACCCACCCGCGGTTTAATGGTGGCGGCTGAAGAGGGTTGTCTTCCCCACTGGTTTGCCCGAAAAAATCTTCGCGGTGCACCCATCACTGTGCTAATCGCTCAAGCGATTATCGTGTGTTTGCTCTGCACCTTATTTTATTTTTTCCAAGCTATTAGCACCGCGTATTGGGTTTTAAGCGATTTAACCGCGCAATTAGCTTTAGTCTATTATATTATTTTATTTGCAGCCGCGATTCGCTTACGTTACAAAACCCCTGTACTAGAGCATGCGTATCGCATTCCGTTTGGAAATGTAGGCATTTGGGTGGTGGGATTGGTGGGCATTACTACCTGTGTGGTAGCCATTATTTTAGGCTTTTTAATTCCTGCCGATGTGCCTGTTGATCACCGATCCCTCTATGAGTGGACCCTAATTTTAGGCATGGTAATTTTCTTTGCTCTGCCTTTTTTGATCTACTCAGCGGTCAAAAGAACGCCTAGCTTAGAGGGATAAAGCCGTGGGTGAAAAAGGGGCTCCCCCCGCTGAAGGCATGGGGCTTTTAAGCGAACTGCCGACGGGGCTCCTATCTGGACTTCCTCCCACAGTGGTCGAACTGCAGCTGGTAGAAGTTGAGCGAAGGCGTTCCAATGGTGGTTTTCTTTCCGTTAATTTCTCTTCTTCCTCTTCTAGCAAACAGGTTTCATCATAGTGAGGATTAGTATATTCCCGCCCGATGAACACCAGTTCGCATCCTACGATTCTAACCCCTGTAATAAAATGGATTGTTTTCATTTGTGAAGGCTCCTCACAGGCATAATCCCCTTCCACTACCCGCGCCGGATAAGATTTTTCCTGCTGAACATTCACATCCATCCCTACCACCATAAATGCATACCCCCACCGCCAAGTTGTATCGGCTAACACCCCTGTTATTGCCCCTAAGGAGTCAAAACAATAAACTGAAGCGCCGGGAGACGCTATTTGGTGGGAAAGCTCCAAAAAAACCCTTTTAAAATCAGAGCGTCTGAGTGCTTCTTCGTCTCGAGTGTTAACCCGAAGTAAGAAATAACGCAGCTCAGGTTTTTCAGGAATCGGCATCAAAGGCATAGTTTATATCTCAACTTAATTGTTAAAATACTACTATAACCCATTTATATTAATAGAATATTAAAAAATCACTGAGGTAATAAAAATAAGTCACCTGGCTTAAACCACGCGAAAATCCAGGAACCTTTTTTATTTAAAAAATGACCTTAACTGAGTAAAAAAGTTGGTCGAATGGGGATGGTGTTTCTCGGGGCTTGTTTGAAGAGAAGCCTCCCATTGCTCCAGTAATTTTCGCTGTTCTTCCGTCAGTTTTGCAGGTGTCTCAACCGTCACATGGCAGAGCATATCGCCTTGCCCGCCTCGAACGCCTTTCACACCCTTCCCTCGCAACCGAAATACGCGACCGGATTGCGTTTCCGCCGGAATTTTTAAGCTAACTTTGCCATCAAAGGTAGGAATGGTAATCTCGCCCCCTAAAGCAGCCACTGAAAAACTAATGGGGATTTCCAAATGAAGATCATTGCCATCCCGATGAAAAAGAGGGTGTTTTCGAACATGAATTTGTACGTATAAATCTCCCGGCGGCGCACCATTCATACCAGCTTCGCCTTCACCACTTAAGCGAATGCGATCCCCCGTATCCACGCCAGCAGGGATTTTAACCGATAACGTTTTGCTTTCTTTCACACGTCCTTGGCCGTGACACGTGCTGCAAGGATCTTTAATAATTTTTCCTGTACCATGGCATTTGGAACACGGTTGCTGCATCGCAATAAATCCATGCTGAATACGCATATGACCCGAACCATGGCAGGTATCACAGGTGACAGGCCCGCTGTCCTTTTTAGCGCCGCTGCCATGACAGGTTTTACAGCCCACCCAGGTGGGAATGTGAATGGTTTTACCCATGCCATGAATGGCTTCTTCTAACGGTAAATCTACTTCATAGGCTAAATCCGCCCCTCGTTGCGGACCACGAGAGCGACCACCACGACTCCCGCCAAAAATATCCCCGAAAATATCGCCTAAATCCCCGAAAATATCGCCGACATCCCCAAATCCTCCAAAACCACCCGGCCCGCCGGAGGCATTCAATCCTTCATGGCCCATTTGGTCATAGATTTTTCGTTTTTGAGGATCGGAAAGAACGGCATAAGCCTCTTGCACTTCCTTAAATTGGGCTTCCGCTTCTTTATTGTCCGGATTGCGATCTGGATGGTGCTTCATTGCCAGTTTACGATACGCTTTTTTTAAATCTGCTTCGTTAACACCGCGTGAAACGCCTAAGACTTCATAATAATCCCGTTTTTTGGAGGCCATGTATGCTCACTTCTCTATCGATTAACCCCGTAGGGGCCGACCGTGGTCGGCCCGTCCGTACGCAACAATAAATCTTGTGCAATGTTCCCGGGCAGACCACGGTCTGCCCCTACATTATTTTTATTGCATTATTTATTTTTATCGTCATCCTTTACTTCTTCAAACTCGGCGTCTACAGCATCATTGCTCTTGGTTTCTGCAGAGGCTTGCGCACCACCCGGTTGATCGGATTTTTGTTTATAGGCGCGTTCAACCACTTTACCGGAGGCTTCCGTTAACGCTTGGGTTTTCGCATCAATCGCGTCTTTGTCATTGCTTTTCACCACCTCTTTCAACTCAGAAATAGCGGTTTCAATAGCTTTTCGTTCCTCATCCGTCACGTCTTTTAAATCCTTCATGGATTTTTCAACGGCGTGAATCATGTTATCCGCTTGGTTTCTGGCATCTGCCAATTCGTGGAATTTTTTATCTTCCTCTTTATTGGCTTCTGCATCTTTCACCATTTTTTCAATTTCCGCATCGTTTAACCCCGTCGAGGCTTTAATCACAATGGATTGCTCTTTACCCGTCGCTTTATCTTTCGCCGACACATGCAAAATACCGTTCGAATCGATATCAAACGTAACCTCAATTTGAGGGGTGCCACGAGAAGCCGGAGGAATATCGCTTAAATCGAAACGGCCCAATGATTTATTCGCCGAGGCCATTTCGCGCTCCCCTTGCAACACATGCACGGTTACAGCCGTTTGATTATCATCAGCCGTTGAAAACACTTGTTGTGCTTTGGTAGGAATCGTCGTGTTTTTCTCAATTAATTTCGTCATCACACCGCCTAAGGTCTCAATCCCCAAAGACAAAGGAGTAACGTCTAATAATAAAATATCTTTCACTTCACCGGATAACACGCCGCCTTGAATCGCAGCACCAACGGCTACTGCTTCATCGGGGTTTACATCATGTCGCGGTTCTTTACCAAAAAACTTTTTCACGGTTTCTTGAACTTTCGGCATACGCGTTTGACCACCGACTAAAATAACTTCTTGCACTTCGGAAGCAGAAAGGCCTGCATCTTTAAGCGCAATTTTGCACGGTTCAACGGTGCGCTCAATCAAGGCTTCCACTAACGATTCCAATTTCGCACGCGTTACTTGGATATTAAGGTGCTTAGGACCAGAGGCATCTGCCGTAATATACGGTAAATTTACATCCGTCTGTTGAGTAGAAGACAATTCAATTTTCGCTTTTTCGGCCGCTTCTTTTAATCGTTGTAAGGCTAAGGGATCGTTTTTCAAATCGACGCCATTGTCTTTTTTAAATTCTTCCACCAAATAATCAATTAAACGGAGATCAAAATCTTCACCGCCTAAGAACGTATCACCGTTAGTCGCTAACACTTCAAATTGGTGTTCGCCATCCACTTCTGCAATCTCGATAATGGAAATATCAAAGGTACCCCCGCCTAAGTCGTACACAGCGATTTTTCGATCGCCGCCTTTTTTATCTAATCCATAAGCTAAAGCAGCTGCCGTAGGCTCGTTGATAATTCGTTTGACATTTAATCCTGCAATTTTTCCAGCATCTTTCGTCGCTTGCCGTTGTGAATCATTAAAATACGCAGGAACCGTAATAACGGCATCGGTGACTTTTTCGCCCAAATATTTTTCGGCGGTTTCTTTCATTTTAATTAATATTTGTGCGGATACTTGTTGAGGTGCTAATTTTTCACCACCTGCTGTTTCTACCCATGCATCTCCATTGTCCGCTTTAATAATTTTAAACGGCGCAATTTTCAAATCTTTTTGCACTTCTTTATCGGTAAATTTTCGTCCGATTAATCGTTTGACGGCATAAAATGTATCTTTAGCATTGGTCACCGCTTGACGGCGCGCCGGATCACCCACCAATCGTTCTCCCCCTTTGGTATAGGCCACGACAGACGGCGTCGTATTTTTTCCTTCCGCATTGGGAATTACTTTAGCATTTTTCCCTTCCATCACCGCCACGCACGAGTTTGTTGTTCCTAAATCGATACCAATCACTTTGCCCATGATTAACCTCTTGTTTCTTAATTAAATTAGGTGAGTGGCGAGCCTGAAGAGCTCTCTTTTTAACCACTGTGTAGAGAGAAGATGGGGATGCTTAAGAAAATTTCAAGGGAAGAAGTTAAGCACGGGCTACAGGAGAACCACCGGCACCTACTGCACTGGCTGCAGCAGGAGGAGCACAAGTATCTACCGCACTAGCTGCAGCAAGAGCAAGAGCAAGAGCAGGAGCAGGAGCAGGAGCAGGAGCACTACCAGCCTCTGCACGAGCTGCTGCTCTAGCACCCGAAGAAGCCTCAAAAAACCCAGCTCGACAACGTAGCGCGCCCCTAACACGCAAAGGAAGCGTATCTGCTAATGCACTTCCAAAAAACATTTGTATAGCCTGCTCCTGGTTTTGAGCGTCAAGATCAGCCTTGAGAGAATCTCGGGGTATCCCAATTAACACATGCCTTTCCTGAAAATATCGATGGGTGTACGCCAGCAAATTCGAGATGTCTTGTGGGCTGAGGTGAGCACCCCGATTATGCAGTAGAGTAGCTACTTCCACGTTTACTGGCCCTAGAGCAAATCCGTAGGCGGTTCGATCATAATCATCGCGGGCATTATTGCTACCACGACTATTAATAGGAACGCCCCAATTCAAGAGCATTTCTACTATCTCCAAATAGCCAGAACGAGCCGCATCAATTAAAAGCAATGTGCCAAGCTCGGAAAATAATAGTTCCCTAAAACCATACGTTTCAACCAAAAGCCGCAACATAGCGGGCTGATTGCCCGCTACCGCTCGCGTAAGTAAACTCCCCGCTTCCGCTTCGTAATCAGCCCCTTGGCCAATTAAAAATCGAAAAATAGCTTCATGCCCGTTTTGAACGGCACACTCCAAAGCGGTATCACCATAATTGTTTTTCAAAGTAGGCAATGTTTCAGAGGTAATGCCCGAATAAGACCACAACAATTGAAAAATATCCCAATGGCCGCATGAAATACTAAACAGCAAAGGAGAAGTCTTAGCCTCATCCGCTCTTTCTAAAAGTTCCGGCCACCTTTCCAATACCCACCACACCATGTCGATTTTACCACTGGCAATAGCGTAGTGTAACAAGGTATAGTCTTCGGAATCTTTTGCATTTATATCAAAACCACTCTGCGTAGAAAGATATTGCACCGCCTCGACACGCCCTCCAAAAGCGGCAGCCATAGCAAGATTAAGTGCCCCCAGAGGTGGGGTAACGCTTATTCTTCTTGTTTCTAACAAAATGCGAAGGGGTTCCATTTTTCCTAAATAAGCCGCATAAAAAGCTGCTTCCATTTTGTTGGTTTTACTGAACATAAGGGGAGAAGAAGGTAGGCTAATTTCAACGATACGATGGGGATTAAAACGAAGGTTTCTTATCAACAAATTGGCTCTCTCGTCTCCTGCTTTTAACCAATGGGTATAAGAACGGTAAAAGGCATCCTCTTCCTTCTCAATCGATGGAGGAACAGGTCGCTTCACATGAGAAAATGCCCACTGTGTCAATAAATCCAAGGTACGAAGGGCACGCCTTTCAAAGAAACGTCTTTTATCGGCATGCGCTTCATCAAGCTCAAAACCCACGCCTATTTGTGTTCGTATGTGGGCATAGCAATTCAAAAAATACGCGTGAGTTCCTTGTGGATTTCGTTTTAAGACAGTCTCATAAGTTTGTAACAGTTGTTCGAGGAGAGGAAAATGATACCCGTACGCTGATATTCCAACAGCATTTAACACCGTGTCGAACAAAATATTTTCGCGCAATCGTTCGGATTCTCCACTTAATCGAGTGGATTCAATTAAGAATTGGATTTCTTTGAAAGGAGCACGAAGTTGGCACGCTAATCCCACCGGTGTGAGCTCTCTATATCTTTCGCTCTCTGTCGCCACATTTTTGTTTAGCTTAAAACGCCCCGCCGGGTCCGTTAAAAACCGCACATACGCCCATTCCCGTTGTAAAATAGCTACATGTACAAGAGTAAGGCCTGCATATTGGCCTTCGCGTATACGTTGATAGGAATCCACTCTGCCTGGATTTGCATCTAAAAAATCGATAGCCGCTGCAATATTGCCTTGTGCACAAATCTCGTTAAATCTTTCATTAAAGACCCTTGACATAAAAACCTCTTCTTGAATTTTGCGATGGAGGTAGGATACAAGAGTTTTATTAAGGCAATATTAAAAATTATTCAATCACTTTTACGTTTAACGCTCATCTCGCCTCCAATTTTCAGCGAGAATTGTATCTTAATTCCTCCTCAAAGTGGTCTGAATTTTGCCCACCACTTCAGAATACCTTAAAGCCCAGGCCTTGGATTGAACTGGTTTTGATTGAGGGCATTGAGAATTTTGCTTTCTAAGCGCTCCAATTTTTCCCGATACGAGCGACCAAAGGCCATGCTTTTAGTGGATTCTGCGTCTTTGCCATGGTGTTCGTCTTGCTGGCTGACTAAGCCTTTTTCTAAGGCTTCTTCGTCGTGATCTTGCATAAAGCTTAAATCTTGCGTTTCAAAGCTATCCGGTTCCATAGAACCAGCCCCGGATGTGCCCAACCCTAGCGATTGGGTATCCGAATGTTCTTGCTTAGGCTGAATGCCTGCTTCGGCTTTTTTTGCTTGAATATACTGATACAACTGGGCCAATTCATTTTTAGTAAGATTGCCGTGTTTCATTAAGTGATCAATGGCATCGGCATCCAGATGACCCTTAAGCAAATCATTCACAGCGCCTTGTAAATGTTTAAACCGTCTTCCCATGCGAGCGCTTCGATCGCCCGATCCACCGCCTTCACCGCCTTCTTCCTCTTCCACTTTTTTGGCTTGTTTGGCAGAGCTTAGCGAAACCACATTGCCACGTGACGCCTCTCGAGGAGCCTGCTTTTTTTCTTCTTGTGTTTCTTTGATCCAATCGAGCTGGGCTTTAAATTGCAAATACAAACGAAAGGTAACATCGTCACCGGATTTTAAAAAATATTCTGCAACAGGTTTTGAGAGTTGTTGGTATTGTTCAATTAATTCATCTAATTTTCGAGTATTTTGTACTGCATGAAAATCCGTCACATTACCCTGTGTGGCTTTCTCGTGCCGCGCGCGTCGACGTTCTTCCAACAATACCTTCAATTCCTGCATAATATGCTTAACGGATGAGGGTACGTCCATGTGTTTCATGAAAAAATGTTCGCTCATGGTTTTTTAATTGTAGCAGAAAAACATTAAAGAAGTATTAAATCCGAAAACTTTTCGGCCTATCCATGCGGCATTAGACAATACAAATTGTAGGGGCAGACCGTGGTCTGCCCGTCCGCGCACAACAATAAACCTTGTGCAATGTTCCTGGGCAGACCACGGTCTGCCCCTACGTAGAGGATGGAGATTTATTTAATATCTCATTAAACCAAAATTTTATAACGTAGGGGCAGAGCGTGCTCTGCCCGTCCGAAATTTAAATCTTGCGCTACGTTCTCGGGCAGACCACGGTCTGCCCCTACGTAGAGGACGGAGATTTATTTAATATCTCATTAAACCAAAATTCTATAACGTAGGGGCAGAGCGTGCTCTGCCCGTCCGAAATTTAAATCTTGTGCTACGTTCTCGGGCAGACCACGGTCTGCCCCTACGTCAGTGAGGGGAATTCAATCTATAAAAATTAGCCTTGGACGACAACGACCATGGCGGCGCGGACTACTCGACCGTTTAGGAGATAACCTTTTTCTAGCACCTGGAGAATAGTGTGGGGCTTGGCTTTTTCGTCGAGTACCATGGAAACTGCTTGGTGGTGTTCCGGGTTAAATTCCTCGCCTATGCGCGGTTCCAGAATTTTTACACCGTGTTTTTCCAGCGTTTTAATCAGCATATCGAGGGTTAGTTCAATACCTTTTCGCATATTTTTAACGTGGGAATCCTCGACAGGCTCTGAACTTAACGCACGATGCAAACTATCCACGACCGGTAAAAAATCTTGAATTAATTTAGTAGAACCAAATTTATGAGCATCCACAACGGCTTGCTCACTTCGACGGCGTACATTTTCCATTTCTGCTTGCACGCGTAGCATTTGATCCTTGTACTCATTCACTTGTATTTCCAATGCAGTCAACTGATCTTGCAGTTTAGAATCGCTCACAGGAGTTTCAGGTAATACGGTATCACCCATAGATTTTTTTTCTTCATTCATTTTTTTATCACCCATTTTTTCCTCTTAATTCTCTTCTTTATATAGGGGCTAATTGTCCATATTCAATGCCTGGGACAATAATTTTGCCGTCACATCCACCACTGAAATCACCTTATCGTAATGCATGCGAGTCGGGCCAATGACCCCTAAAACCCCCACTACTCTACCATTTTCCGAATAAGGAGCAGCTACAATGGAATAATCATCCAGCACTTTATAGCCAGATTCTTCTCCGATAAATAATTTCACCCCATCGGCTTGCAACACTCGATCCAACAAATGCACCATATCACGCTTTTCGTAGAATGCCTTAAATAAGGGCTTTAGCTGTTGATAACTGGATTCTTCCACAGCATCTAATAAATGAATTTCTCCGGACAATAAAAAATTATCCGTATGCGTGGTGGTTTTTTCTGTCATTTCCATAACAGTTCGAATCATTTCTTGAATATTGTGGTGATCTTGTTTCATTTCTTGCATTAAAGCATCACGTACATTTAATAAATCTTTTCCACCAAAATGAGCCGTTAAATAATTTCCCGCTTGTTCCAATTCGGAGCGCAAATACCCACGATTCGTATGAATCACTCGATTTTGCACTTCTTGATTATTAAACACTAACACCACTAATATGCGATGCGCGGATAGTCGTAAAAATTCTACGTGTTTTAAAATCAATTGCTCACGTTTAGGCATCGTTACCATACCCGCTAATCGCGTTACATTGGAAATCAACAAAGAAGCGTTCGCAATCAACTGCTGTACATCGGATTCTGCCTCAAATTGCTGGCGTACTTGTTCAATTTCCTGTTGCAACATGGGCTGCATCGTCACAAAATGATCAATAAATAAACGCAATCCTTTTGTGGTGGGAATACGACCTGCAGAGGTATGAGGAGATTTTAATAATCCAGCTGCTTCCAAATCAGCCATAATGCTGCGAATAGAGGCAGAACTTAGCATTAAATGCGATTCTTGCGCCAGCGCCTTAGAGCCTACGGGCTGGCCTTCTCGGATATAGCGATCGACTAAACTTTTTAGAATAGCCAGCGAACGCTCCGTGATTACGGTGCCGTCACAGTCGTATCCCATCGTTCTAATCGCCCTTGTTTAAAATAAAGTTTCAAGTATTTCTCATAAAAATGGCCCCGGTGAGTATCCCACGTATACACGTATACCACTTTGTCCTGCCCCATTTGCGTTAACACCGGCGTCCCCACAATCTCGGTGACTTGCGCCACCGTCATGCCCGGCCGCAGTTGATTAACCATGGCAGGCGTGAGCACATTGCCTTGCTGCACATCCGGCCGATACATTAGAAAACAACCACTTAATTCAAGACAAATTAATAATAGGGGTGTTACAATAAGGCGCCTTAGCATGAGGGTCTCCTGTTAATGGGGCGATCATAACGCATTTTGGGTTTGACTAAAAGGTAGCAGCATGTCTTCCACCACGGATCAAGACTTACGCAAAGCCGGGCTAAAAGTCACCTCACCTCGCTTGAAAATTTTAGCGATTCTTGAAAAAGCAGGCGATCACCATTTAAGCGCCGAAAATGTGTATCACCAATTAAAAGACGAAGGCGATAATGTGGGGTTGGCCACTGTCTATCGCGTCTTAACACAATTTGAAACCGCAAAACTGGTCAAGCGGCATAATTTTGAAAATGGATATTCGGTATTTGAATTAGAATTGGGCGAGCATCATGATCATTTAGTATGCATGGGCTGTGGTCACGTCCAAGAATTTACCGATGCTGAAATTGAGCGCCGCCAAAAAAAAATCGCGGAAAATGCAGGGTTTAAACTTACGGATCACAGTTTAACGTTGTATGGACAGTGTAAAAATTGCCAATGATTAAACCGTAGGGGCAGACCGTGGTCTGCCCAGAAATACAGTACAAGGTTTATCATGAAGAAAGGGCAGAGCACGCTCTGCCCCTACGGTTTTTATAATTATATTTTTAACCTTGCCAACGCAATTTTTCTCGTAGGGTTTTAAAGTA
>DATDVD010000120.1:0-2657 GCA_035290065.1 Coxiellaceae bacterium
CCCCTACGATAAGAAGAGTTCATCTTCGGGTGATCACGATCCGACCCCTACGATAAGAAGAGTTCATCTTCGGGTGATCACAATCCGACCCCTACGATAAGAAGGGTTCGTCTTCGGGTGATCACGATCGACCCCTATGTAAAGAATAGAGTTAATCTCCACGCAGAGAAAAAATTAATACGTCTTCGTATTCGTAGGGGCAGACCGTGGTCTGCCCATCCCCAATTTTAAACCTTGCGCTTTATTCCAAGTCAACCACAGTCGGCCCCTACGATAAGAAGAGTTCCTCAATTTTGTAGGGGCGGACCGTGGTCCGCCCTCAAAAAATCCGCCGTATCCAAATCACAGGTGCAACCATAATTAAGGAAATGGCTTTTTGCGGTTTAAAGGCGGCATTGTACGTTACTAGATCAAACGTGCTGGCCGAACGGCCCTTTCCCACTCGACGCACCTGCATCAAGCCTCCCACTTCTTGAGTAATGCAAATTTTCCCAATGGCTTGGTCCATATCTTCCCCAAACAATCGAATTCCCGCCACCCTATCGCCTTTCTCCAGCGCGGGGTGCATGGCATGATCCTCCACCCGCCAGTCTACCGCTTGGGGATGTAGTTCGTGAAAATAACGTAATTCTAAGGCAAACGAATCCTCTGCCGACAGCGCCATAGAAGAAGTCGAAAAAAGCGCTTTAGGACGAGGGCCTTGGCCCGATTCCAGCCATTGACGGGAACACTCGATATTTTCTTTGGCAAAACAATCCAGCAAACGCACCATGGCTTTTTCATTTAACAACCCATAGCGTCCCTCCTCCCAATTTTGCAACGTGCCTAAGGGAATACCGTATTTGCGGGAATAAGCCCGTCGGGAGAGGCAGGTCATTTCCCTTAATTGCCTAATTCGTTGGCCTTGTCGCGTTCCTTTTGAATGTTTTAGGAAGGGAAGGGTTGTTGGCATAGTGGGCACTCCTTGGCTGGGCATTTAAGTGATAGTATCTCAAAACACTGGGAATTTAAATACCGTTTTTCATTACGGTAGTAAATTCTACAGTGAATTCTCCTAAAGTTTCTATTGACCCTTATGATTTTTAGAGCTAGGTTACTTTTCAAACATTCATTTTGAATGTTTCTTAGTAAGCCAACAAACTCCCAGGAGGTTTTTGTGATTCGTGTTAATGTTGAGACGTTGAGAGATTCGAGCGTGAGATTAAAGCGTTTTTACCTGGGGAAACCCTATGAAAGCATTTATTTCACGGCGCGGGAAGCGAGCTGTATGTGGCATTTTCTCAATAACAAAACCATTATCGAAGCGGCGGCAGCCCTGCAACTTTCTCCTCGCACCGTGGAATTTTATGCCAACAATATGAAAACCAAACTCTCCTGCTATTCCAAGGCAGAATTGGTAAAACGAGTGTTAAAAAGTGAGTTTATTCATAATTACTTACAAACGGAGGAAAGCGAGAGGCTCGGAAATCAAGAGTAAATCTCATTCGTAGGGGTCGACCGTGATCGATTTGAGCACACTTTTTCGTAGGGGTCGACCGTGGTCGATCCAGGAACATGGTACAAGGTTTATCATTTGGCACGGGCAGATCACGATCTGCCCCTACAAAGACAAGATTCGCACCTAAGCGAAGTTAATGCGCCGTCATCACCAGGGCACAACAGCGCCCGGGGCGATCCAGGTAAATCAAGTTCCTTTCGTGTAAGCATTTTCCTACACGCGATACAGACATTATCCATAAGATAAACGGCACGTTTTTGCTATGCTCTGTGGCTGAGGACAAAGACTCGGACATGCAAGGATCGCATTTCGACCTTGATATACGGCGTGGGTTTACGCAGTTAGTATATAAGCTCAACGGAATGGCCGAGCTTTGTCCATCACCCACCTTGCAATTCCCCCTAAAACTGAGTAACATTCGCTTTTATTTTTACTCGAGGTGAATGATTTATGCCCAGCATTGATGTATCTGAAAACGGTTCCTTTGACGCAGCGCTTCGACGATTCAAACGTTCCTGCGAAAAGGCCGGTATTCCTTCTAAATTACGTCAAATGGAATATTTTGAAAAACCCACTGAACGTCGTAAACGCAAAAAAGCTGCTGCCGTAAAGCGCCTCGCGAAAAAGCTTCAAAAAGAACGTGAAATCATGGAAAAAGAGCGTGGTAAACACTAGTTCTGATTCGGTTAAATCTCGCATCCAGGCCGATGTTATTGCGGCTATGAAGGCCAAAGAGTCTACCCGGCTCGGGACCCTTCGCATGCTCCAAGCCGCTATTAAGCAAAAAGAAGTGGATGAACGCATTCAACTGGATGACGCCGCCGTCCTAGCAATTCTCCAAAAAATGATTAAGCAACGCCACGAAGCGGCTACCCAATTCACTCAAGGCCATCGACCCGAATTGGCTGACAAAGAGTTAGCTGAAATCACACTGCTTCAAGTCTATTTACCCCAGCCTTTATCCGAGGCAGAAATCGACGCACTGATTCAAAATGCTCTAGCTCAAACAGGGGCTTCTACGCTAGCGGAGATGGGCAAAGTGATGGCCCTTCTCAAAGACAAGCTCCAAGGCCGCGCGGACATGGGCCAAGTCAGTGCTAAAATACGGGCAAAATTAGCCTGATTTCAAAATAAGCAGAAGCTTTTTAGCTGTGTACTG
>DATDVD010000121.1:0-11724 GCA_035290065.1 Coxiellaceae bacterium
CGGGACTGGATTCACCCGTTCCTGCACACAATATGTTGTATAATCCTCCCTGGGAAATTTTATTGGGAGAACAAACGCCGGTGATAACCGTGCGTAAACCTATTTCAGCCATTACGCCTCTTACCTCTACGGTGATAACTCCACCTTTTCGTATTCGATCGAAACACCATAGTCGGTTTTTTCTGGAGTATAAAGGTTGGGAAAAAGTAAGCCGATGGCAGCCTGCGCGATTTTCAAAAGGCATTATTTATGTGGCTAAAACGTGTCCGTTGGTATTTGAAACCGCGGTGCATTTGGCGCGTCAGGGTTATAAGTTAATGCCATTACCTCTCACTTTTCCAAAAAGTGAAGTTGCCGGTGAAATGAATTTGTCGGTTATTAAAGAGGTTATAAATAAATTTTTTCAACATTCTATTTGGTCGTGTTATACGACAGTACTGATGAAATGGGGGTGGGAGGATATTGCTAAGGCCGTAAAAACGTATTATTCGGATTCTCATTATTATCTTGATTTTTTCTCGAAAACGTCTCGAGTAAAAGCAGTGTTGTGTAACTATCCTAGCAGTGCTCTAGCTCATGCTTGTTATCAGCACAGTATTTCGTTGGTTGGGTTTCAACATGGCCATGCGTCTGAAATATCAGGATGGGATCACTACTTCGACATTATTAAAGAACCTAATCGATGTGATATTTTTATCAGTTTTACCCAGCTGGCCAAAGAAACGCTGAGTAGAAAAAAAATGAGGGTGAGTAAAATTTTTTCTGTTGGAGTGCCCCACGATTATTTTGCTTCTTCGTATAGACGGCGGACTGACAATACTATTGATATTTTATTTGTCTCAAAAAACATTCCCATGAAATACGATGCTTATCCTAATTCAGGAATGCATGACGTGCAAAAAACTCAATTGGAATATGAATTAGTCAGAAACGTATTTAAGCATCTTCCCCACAGCGTTATGGTAAAACGCTATCCGACAGGTACGCGAGGATTTTTGGATACCAGCGTATTAGAAGAGGAAGTTAGTGTGGCTCACAATATAGAATTTGATCAGCATTGGTATGATCTTCGCTATTATTTTCCGTATTGTCGGATCGTGATGGTGGCGAGTTTTACTAGTACGTTAGGATGGTGTGTATTAGCGGGGAAACCGCTTGTATTTATTGACTTGCCCACCCACAGTCCGTTATTGCCAGCCTTGCGTGAAACAATGGAGAAATCGGTATTTTTTTTCAATGGTGAGAGCAATAATTTTTATGAAAATTTTAGAAATTTTTTAAACCAACCGTTGTCTGTTATTGAGCAATTGTGGACAGAAAAAACAGTGGAAAGAGAACATATGGTCCGACAATTTTTTACAGACAGTCATCCTGATTCTGCAGGGAAAAGAGCGGCGATGGCCATTGAATCAGAACTTCAGGCTAAAAAAATAGTACAAGCAGATACAGTATTGGTTGAGGGAGAATCATGAAAAGAAAAATTTGTGTGGTTATTACTGCTAGGCCCTCGTATTCACGCATTAAAAGTGTATTACGTGCCATTAAAAAGCATCCGGATTTAGAATTACAACTCGTTGTATCCGGTTCTGCTTTGCTGGAGCGTTATGGAAACGTAGTGGAAATCATGCGGACAGAAGGATTTGAGCCCGATGCTGTGGTGTATATGTTGGTCGAAGGAGAAAATTTAGTGACCAGCGCAAAATCCACCGGCATGGGCATTATAGAATTAGCCACGGTATTTAATAAATTGAAACCGGATGCTGTATTGAGTGTGGCTGATCGCTATGAAACTATTGCGACAGCCATTACGGGTGCTTATTTAAATATTCCCGTTGTGCATGTGCAGGGCGGTGAAGTGACAGGTTCCATTGATGAGAAAGTACGTCACGCTGTGACAAAATTATCGGATTTGCATTTTGTTTCTAGTCAAGCGGCAGCAAAACGTGTTGAACGCATGGGTGAAAGAACAGAAACCATTTTTGTTACCGGTTGTCCCTCTGTTGACTTAGCTGCGGAAGTGATTCAAAAAAATGAGCGCCCTGTTTTTGAGGAAATTGATGGAATAGATTCCGCCTTAACTCAAAAAACACCCTATTTGGTCGTGTTGCATCATCCTGTGACATATGAATGGGAATCCGCAGGTGAACAAATGTGGGAATTATTAACGCTCATTTCTGGCCTTAATATGCCTACGTTCTGGTTTTGGCCGAATATCGATGCGGGGGCTGAGTCCAGTGTTAAAGCCATTCATCGTTTTCGAAAAAGAGATACTCTTAAAAATATTCATTATGTTTTAAATTTAATGCCTGAGCGTTTTTTAATGTTGATTAAAAATTCGGCTTGCTTGGTAGGAAATTCCAGTGTGGGTATTCGTGAATCAGCTTATTTGGGCGTGCCGGTGGTGAATATTGGCTCGAGGCAACGAGGACGCGATCGCGGCCCTAATGTGATTGATGTGCCTCATGATGTGGAACGAATAATTTTAGCTATTAAGCAACAGATTATGCACGGCCCATATTCGTTGAGTTCGCTTTATGGTGAAGGAAATGCGGGTAAAAAAATTGCTGATTTGTTAGCGACGGTTGAGTTAACTTCTCAAAAATTAATTACCTATTAGGTATCTATTATGACGAAGCGTTATTTGGCTGTAATACCAGCTCGGGGCGGATCAAAAGGAATTCCCAAAAAAAATATTGTGTTGGTTAACCAAAAGCCTCTGATTCAATATACGATTGAATCGGCACTTCCTTTGTTAAAAAGAAATCAATTATCAGAATTAATTCTTTCTACAGATTCTAAGGAAATTGCTCGTGTAGGCTATCAGTTAGGCCTTTCAGTTCCTTTTTTAAGACCCCCCGCCTTGGCAGATGATCACGCTAATATGGCCGATTGTTTATTGCACGCCCTCGATTTTTTTGAGCAACGCAATAGTTTTTTCGATGCTATTGTGTTGTTACAACCTACTTCTCCTTTGCGACGTTCTTTGGATATTGAAGAGGCACTCAGATTATATGAGCAGGGTAACACTGATTCTTTGATCTCGATTTATAAAGAAGAATGCATTAATGATCGAATTATGTATGACTATGAGGCAGGATGGGCCATTCCTTTTAATTCTGATCATAATAAAGGATTAAGACGCCAAGAAAGTCGCTCGATTTATATTAGAAATGGAGCTATTTATATTGTTTCCACTGATTATCTTAAACGTACTCATACGCTCTTTTCCGATCGACCATTAGCTTATGTAATGCCCAAACATGCGTCGCTTAATATTGATACGCCAGATGATTTGACGCTATTGGCAGGTATGTTATGTTGCGAATCCTAAATAGCGAGCCGGATCGTTACAGTCTTCAAGCAAAAGCGATTTTAAATAGCTTGGGCTCGGTGGATGAAAAAAATGTAACACGTACCGAATTATTACATATTTTGCCTAATTATGATGTGTTACTTGTTCGCCTTCGGCATCGAATTGATCACGAAATCATTCAAGCCGGTTTGCGTTTAAAAATAATTGTTTCCCCCACTACTGGATTGGATCATATTGATTGTCAAATTGCTGCAAAGCAGGGTATTGTTGTATTGAGTTTGCAGGGTGAAGTGGATTTTTTAAACCAAGTGCATGCTACCGCTGAACATACGTGGGCCCTATTGTTAAGTTTAATCCGTCGTATTCCGGCTGCTTATGCCAATGTTTTGGCAGATCACTGGCAGCGGGATGAATTTCAAGGCCAGGAATTGCAGGGAAAAATCTTAGGCGTTGTCGGATTAGGTCGATTGGGGAAAAAAATTGCGCACTATGGTAATGCCTTTGGAATGGCAGTGCATGCATACGATCCATATCATGTAGAATTCTCTGCACCTGTGACACGTCATTTTACACTGGAAGATTTACTTCGAGAAGCAGACATCGTGTCGTTACACGTGCCTTTGAATGCTTCTACCGAGCGATTGATAGCTGAAAAAGAATTGGGTATTATGAAAAAAGGGGCTATTTTAGTGAATACTGCTCGTGGAAAAATAGTGGATGAATTTGCATTAATTCGCGCCTTAGAATCTAGCCAATTAAGTGGCGCAGCGCTCGATGTAGTGGCCACTGAAAATACTGCTGAAAAAAGCCCTTTAATTGAATATGCCAAAACCCATTCTCATTTATTGATTACGCCTCATATTGGTGGATTAACAAAAGAATCTACTGAAAAGACAGAAATTTTTATGGCAAATAAATTGCACGCATTTGTAGAAAAACACATGCTATTCATAGGAGAATAATCATATGAATTCTATTTTTGTTAGCGATAAAATAATTGGTGAATCTCAAAGAACATTTTTAATTGCAGAAGTAGCGCAGGCTCATGATGGATCGTTAGGTATGGCTCATGCATTTATTGATGCAGCCGATAAAGCGGGTGCCGATGCCATCAAATTTCAAACTCATCTGGCTGATCAGGAATCGACATTAGATGAAATGTTTCGAATCCCTTTTAGTTACGAAGATAAAAATCGCTATGACTATTGGAAACGAATGGAATTTACGGAATCCCAATGGATAGGATTGGCTAAACATGCCCGAGAAAAAGGATTAATTTTTTTGAGCACACCTTTTAGTGTTGCCGCTGTGGATTTGTTAACACGACTCGAAATGCCGCTCTGGAAAATTGGTTCGGGTGAAATCAACACGTTTTCTATTTTGCACGCTGTATTAA
Organism: Coxiellaceae bacterium; assembly: GCA_035290065.1. GTDB lineage: Bacteria > Pseudomonadota > Gammaproteobacteria > Coxiellales > Coxiellaceae > DATDVD01. Next base: position 4,710 of record DATDVD010000121.1, read on the forward strand.
ACACAAAAAAACCTATTTTATTAAGTACGGGCATGAGTGATTACGAAGAAATTAGTAAGACGGTTGAGCAAATAAAATTGCAGAAAGTGCCGTTGGTCATTATGCAGTGTACCAGCCAATATCCTACGCCTTTAACCCGTGTGGGATTAAATGTATTGCACGAATTTCGAGAACGATTTCACTGTGGAGTGGGATTATCCGATCATTCAGGCGCGCTTTATGCGCCTTTAGCAGCAATGGCACAAGGCGCACACGTGATTGAAGTACACGTGGCATTTAGTCGTGATATGTTTGGCCCCGATACCCCCGCTTCTTTAACGTTTGAAGAATTTGCTTTTCTTGCTCAGGCTCGGGATGCTTTTCATGTGCTTCAAACGCATCCGGTCTCCAAAGATCTATTGGCAGAAGAGCTTAAAAAAACAAAACAACTGTTTGCTAAAAGTTATGCGCCGATAACCGCCTTGATCGAAGGAACGGTACTAACAGAATCGTTGTTAGTGCTTAAAAAACCAGGTACGGGTTTTACGCCAATAGATCTTGACAAGCTAGTCGGTCGTCGCTTAAAAAGGGCCGTTTCGCCCGCTCGACTTTTAGTCGAAGAAGACTTGGAATAAGCGCGGGGATTTGACCTCTGATAGGCCGGTGTAGCTCAGTTGGTAGAGCAACGCATTCGTAATGCGTAGGCCCGCAGTTCGAGTCTGCGCACCGGCAGTCTTATTTACTGATTACAGGGGATGTGTTATAAAACCGAGTATCGTTCTATTAAGGAGTGGAGGATGCTCTCCAGTAACATCGGGTTAGACCACATCGCGGTGTATGTCCCTAATCAATACCTGTCATCTGTTGACTTAGCCCATGCGAGACAGATAGATCCTAATAAATTCACTATCGGTATTGGCATCAAAGAAATATCTGTTCCGTCGCCTGCTGAAGATGTGGTGGTGATGGCGGCGAATGCAGGCTACCAAGTGCTTCAAGAGGCGGGCGTTTTACCGAGCGAAATTGGTTTATTAATTGTGGGTACGGAAAGCGCTGTTGACGGAGCCAAACCGGTAGCGATCCAGGTACATGAATTGCTTGGCATACAATCGGCTTGTCGTGTATATGACACGATCCACGCGTGCATCGGTGCTACGTATGGTGTGCTGTCTGCTCTCGATTGGTTAGCTGCGGATAGCTCGCGTTCTTATGCCCTCGTGATTGCATCAGACATCGCGCGATACGGAAAAGCATCGCCTGGAGAGCCTACGCAAGGAGCAGGTGCTGTAGCACTGTTGATTTCCAGGCATCCAAGATTGATGACATTACAGGAAATCAGTAATTACAGCAAAAATGTTTACGATTTTTGGAAGCCCAAAGAAGAAATTTATCCCATGGTGAATGGGGTTTATTCTGCGCAATGCTATTTGGAAGCTGTAACACAATGTTTTACGGGATTAATCATTAATCAAAAATCGACTTTTCTTTATCACACGCCTTATCCAAAACTTGTTCAGCAAGCGCATACGCAGGTGTTGGAAGTAGTAGACAGTACGATTGATAAAAAACCGCATTATGATAAGTACGTCTCATGCTCTAGTTTATATCCTTCTCGAGTGGGGAATATCTACACAGGCAGTTTGTGGTTATCATTGGTGAGTTTCTTAGAGAATATTTATGCATCAGAATCCAATAGTCTCATAGAATTACAAGAAGGTTGTTATCTTTTTTCCTATGGTTCTGGATGTTCCTCCGTATTGATGCGCGGGGAATTCAGTGCTAACTGCCGCGAGATGGTTCAAAAAATGAAGCTTTCTTTACGATTAGAACAACGTGTACAAATAAGTGTAGAAGAGTACGAGATGCTGATGTATTCGCCGGACGATGTGAAGAAAAATTATCTTAATACAGGCTATTTTAAATTTGAAGGTATACACAATAAAGAACGAAAGTATTCTGTCTGCAAAGAAACAGTATTTTTTGAGGTAGAAAATGGTTGATATATTAAAAACGTTTGATTATTTTACAGTAGGCTTTAAAGGTTCTTTTACAAAAACTGTCACTGAGCAAGATAATGTTTTATTTGCTGATATTAGTGGGGACTATAATCCTATTCATTTTAAAGATAACGTAGCGAATAGCATAGGTTTTAAAGGGGCCATTTCGAATGGCTTTGTAACTGAAAGTAGAATTGCAGGTGCTTTAGTCAATACATTTGGCTCTGACACTACCTTGGTAGTGGCTTTGGAAAAAAATACAAGATTTTTAAATCCCGTGTATATGGAGGATGAGATTACTGCGACAGTAGAAGTAGTCGAACAAATAAAATCCATGCAAGTCTTGCGAATAAAGGCAGCTTGTTATAATCAACACAATCAACGAGTAGTGGCGACTAATATGCTGATTAAAATTGTTACTCTGCCGCTTGCTTAATCTTAAGAGATTTTCGTTCACGCAGTATTCCATGATAGATTAATTGATCTACGATCGGTAATAATGTTATAGCGTCTACTTGTATCTTTTCCGCGATATCAATTAAATCATTCTGTCCATCAGCATAAGCAATTACATTCATAATATCCCATACCTGTTTTCTATTAGGCTTGATTGCGCTTAAAGTGGGGTATAATTCTCTTCTGCTTAATTGAGGTTCGCAATAAGTCGTGCATTCATAATATTTATTATGTTCCAAGAGAATGATGATTTTTTGATATACGTCAAAACCACCTTGAAGCCCCTCGGGAGAAACAAAAGAAAGATTATCTAAAGAAGTATGATATTCAGGATATTCTTTATATTTTGATCGACAAATGGAGCAGACAGGCAGATCAATGCCCGGGCTGCAATATTGTCGTTCATCACTACCACGCTCTAAAAAGCTATAAGATTTATAGTGGGGATAATGATGATTTAAAATATGTTTAGCTACCTTGTCGGCGAGAGTATTTCCATATCGGGAAGCAACGTAGGAATAGGCGTTATTATCCCCGACACATGTAATCACAAAACCTGCTGAAACCTGTTTTTTTAATTCATTTCTATGCTGACTTAAATAGGCGATGGAACCTATGGTTTCTACTAAAAATAAAATACGATAGGTAAAATGTCGATTCTTTAATTCATTTTGAATCCATTGTGCTAAAGCAGTGGTAACACAAGGGCCTGACAATTCGTTATTAGCCATGGAAGGATGGCAAATATATGTGGATAGTAAAATTTCATTTTTAGTTTCACCAGAAATAATCAGCTCGCCATAATTGAGATGGCCTGGTCGAAGTGTAGAATTTATTCTAACGCTATATTTTTTTTTAGGATCTTTTTTTAATTCGTTGTGTTGCTCTGCAGTAATACAAAACCCCCACCATTTTTTATAATAGGAAGTGATGTAAGGAATGGCATTAGGTTTGTCAGGCAATGAATAAAGATGTGCATCCAATTCTTCAAAAGTCATTTCTTGTTCAATGGGTATGGAGTAGCTCACAATATGCAGATTATTTTCTTTAAAATCGACAATTTTTTCCCCAGAGGCTTTGTCAAGGATATAAGCTTCTTTGATATTCCATTCATCCGGAACAGTCCAATCAAAGACACGTGTTCCAGATGGAATGTTGTGTATTTTCAAGGTGGGGATATGATGTTGAATGCGTTTTAATGTCTCTCTTACACCTTCTCCGGTTAAGCTTCTGCAGATAGGGTACAATTCTTTTACAAATTGATAAATATCGTGTCCTATTGTCATGCCGTTACCTTTTCAAAATCGCTGAGTAATAGTCTTCTGCCTAATTTTTTTATCATAGGTTCAGCCCATTGTCGGGAAGCATCATTCAATAAAAAGTAAGGATCTTCGGACATTTTTTTCACTAAAAAATCAACCATATCTTTTGCTCTAAAATATCTTGCAATCACGAGGCCATCGTGTTCGATACATTTCAAAATGTTGGCTTCTTGCAGAGCCTTTTCTAAACGTTCCCAATGATAATCCAGATTCATTTTCCATGGCCTTGCATGATAAAGATATTCAATAGGCCTTTCTTTTCCTTGCATATCCGTCAAGATGCCGAAAAACTTTTTATCATAGCGATATAAAGGAATACTTTTGAGTTCCACAAGATGCAGAATAGTAGCATGGCTCAATTTCGCGCCATAAAGAAACACATTCCCATTGTAGTCATAAAGATATTTAAATATGGAGCCCTCCCCAAAGGCTATAATTCTATTCTGATTAACGGAGGGAAATTGTATTTTTGATACTACTGAAAATACAGGATCCCAAGATCGGAAGTAATCGGGTTTTTGTCTTAAAAATTCCCCTAAAGGACCTACCTGTGAAGGATTTTTTCTAAGATCAATACATCCTTTTCTGCAAAACTCGTAATTAAATACAGGGAAAGCTAAATTTTGACTCATATTTTTTTCTAATAGAGTGACATAATTGTCTAAATATTTATTTCTTTCAAACACTGTGTCCTGTATAAAAAATCGTGCTTCGTATAAATCAGAATGTACCAACACACAGCCTTCGGTTAGGTGAGAGGCAGCTTCTTCTAATTTTTTTTCCATGATATTCATTTAGATTTCTTTATGGATAAATTAAGCATGCAGACCAAGAGTAACCCACCCCGAATCCTACCAGCATCACACGATCTTCCTTTTTAACAACACCCGTTGAAAGAGCTTCTTGGAGTGCTATAGGGATGCTGGAAGAAACAGTGTTCCCATAATTTTTGAGATTAATATAAAATTTATGTGATGGAATATTTATCTTATCTCTCAAATAAGACAGTATGTATTCATTGGCCTGATGAAATATAAAATGATCGATATCATGAATGTTTATATTAGCTTTTTTTAGTAACTGATTGATAGCATTCGGTAATGTTTTAATCGTGAATGAAAAGATAGCAGGACCGTTCATAAATAATTTATCGGCTACTGAGTGATCGGCCCGATGTTTTGATGCCCCATTTTTTACAATTAAATTATCTTTTCCGGAGCCGTCCGTACCAAATACAAACGGACCTATTAAGCTATTGTTGCCTTCTTTTTCCGCTTCAATATAGGTAGCTGTTGCACCATCACCAAAAATAGTGCGGGTGCTCACATCGTTATCATCCAGGTATTTGCTATACGTTTCAGCGGTAATTAACAGAACATTGTTGACTTGGTGCGTTTCAATCAGCCCTTTAGCTATTGAAAGCCCATAGATGTATCCAGAGCATCCCAAATTAAAATCAAAGGCACCAGCTTCTTGTTTAATGCCCAATCGGTCTTGCAATAAACATGCGGTGGTGGGTAAAAAATAGTCTGGGCTTTGGGTGCATAACACAATAAATTCAATATCTTGGGGTGTGCATATGCCACTCTTGAATAATTTAATTGCTGCTTTTTCTGCTAGGTCTGAAGCGCATTCATTTTCTCTAGCCAGGTGGCGCTTTTCAATACCTGTCTTCCGGACGATTTTTTCAGCAGGCCAATTGGGAAATTGATTTTCTAGTGTTTTATTTGATAGGGTAATTTCTGGCAAATAATGCTCAATGGCTATTATTTTTGAGCGTCTCATCGTATTGAGAACCTTATTTAATTGCACATGTTATGATTGCGCAACGGCCTTTTCAGTGGCATAAAACAACTCTTCAATAGTTCCTATCGCTTTAATTTCGTCTGGGCTCATTTGAAGATTGAATTTTTTGTCGAGCATTAATAAGAGGCCCAACATCGATAAAGAATCGACCAGATTAGAATCACTTAATAGTTCTTTACCGGTAATGGTACCGGATGCTAAAGAAAAGACCTCGTCGAGGGCTTTGTAGAAATCATTTTTTGTCATGTCGTTGTCGCTCATCCAAAGGGGTATTTAAAGTAGAAGCTCAATTCTAGGGAAAAATGCGCATGGAATCAAGAAAGAGTTAGAGGGTTAGCCAAAAATTCAATCACTTAAGTGCACTTTGCCCTTGATCCATCACTCCTTGATCAAAATCAAAGCCTCCTAAAGATTTTTAGAGTCATAATAAACCATTAAAGCAATCAGTTGTCATAATTCACTTCTTTACCACGCTTCAGAAGGTGGTTGATTGGTAAAATACTCTGCCAGCCTACGCCTTGTGCCAGGGCTTGTCATTTCAGGCAATGCCGCATAATCAAACCACCCTGTATCTTCAATTTCGGGAGAGGAAATTTCAGTCAGTGAAAATTTTTTAACAATGTACACTACAGGATAATCGTTTACTTTTAAATAAAGATGATGATAAATGCCAAAAAGCATGGGTTCTTCCAAAGTAGTTAATCCAACTTCTTCTTTTAATTCTCTTAAGATAGCTGTTTTGGTTGACTCCCCTTTTTTTACACCACCACCAGGGATATACCAATGAGGTTGATAGGTGTGTTTAACCAGTAAAACTTGCTTGTTTTGGTTGATAACAATGGCTCGAGCACCTAAGGTTGACATACCAATCCAGGACTGGCATTTTCGTATAACTCGGGTTGCCATTTGATAAAATGGAGTAAGATTCATAGAGACAGTTCCTTATTCTTTAGAAATTTTGTAAACTACAGAACTAAATCATCATCTAAACAATACTGTCCAGTTCAAGCAATGGGTAATTGTAGGTTACACCGAAGCCATTTGGTAAGTAATGTCTAATGTTAGTATATCAAATCTCTACCTTCATCACAGATACTGTGTGCCCAAATAATGTATCTTCGCCCATTATTTTCCAGCCTAAACGACTATACCAATTGACCTATCCCCTGAATTAGTACCACGGTTTATTGGGAGGAGGTCACTCATAGCCATTGCCGAATTATTGGCCATGGCGTAGAAAAAAAGGGCAGCAAGGGCTAAGGGGCTGAATTCGAAGAACTCAGCGGAAGGATAAGATTCAGAATTTCCATTCAGCGCTATTCAGAGTTAAATAACCCTTTCCAGCCTTTGAACAGTCCTTCCTATTTATCACCTCCTCCCTTTGTGTGAGGATTCACACACGCCGCACTCGCTGCCCAAACGGGTCATTGCACGGTTTCAACCTCAATGTCTCGG
>DATDVD010000122.1:0-9444 GCA_035290065.1 Coxiellaceae bacterium
AAAAGAAACCATTATTAAGAAAGCCGAAGACGAAGTGCGCGAAATTGAAAGCCAGTTTGCTTCTGGTTTAGTGACAGAAGGTGAGCGTTATAACAAAGTCGTGGATATTTGGTCGCGTACAAACGATCAAGTGGCCAAAGCTATGATGGAACGCATTGCCACCGAAATAGTAAAAGACGCAAACGGCAAAGAAATCAAACAGCCATCCTTTAACTCTATTTACATGATGTCGGATTCCGGTGCGCGAGGTTCTGCAGCACAGATTCGTCAGTTAGCCGGTATGCGGGGCTTGATGGCAAAACCGGACGGCTCCATTATGGAAACGCCGATTACGGCCAACTTCCGTGAAGGATTAACCGTATTGCAATACTTTATTTCCACCCACGGTGCGCGTAAAGGTTTGGCGGATACCGCGTTAAAAACAGCAAATTCCGGTTACTTAACACGCCGTTTGGTTGACGTAGCACAAGATTTAGTGATTACAGAAGACGATTGCGGTGCACAACACGGCGTGGAAATTACACCGCACGTGGAAGGGGGCGATATCGTCGAACCGTTGCGTGATCGTGTATTAGGCCGTGTATTGATAGAGCCTATTTATAAGCCAGGCTCTGACGAAATATTGGTACCTACCAAAACATTATTGGATGAACATTGGGTCAGTGTATTGGAAGAACATGCGATTGATCGCGTAAAAGTTCGTTCTCCTATTATGTGCGAAACCCGTTATGGCGTGTGTTCGCACTGCTATGGCCGTGATTTGGCGCGCGGTCATCGCGTGAATGTAGGGGAAGCCGTGGGTATTGTAGCCGCTCAATCCATCGGTGAACCGGGTACACAGTTAACGATGAGAACATTCCACATCGGTGGTGCGGCTTCTCGTGCAACAGCGGCTAACAACATCCAAATTAAAACAGATGGTACGCTTCAATTTAACAACTTAAAAACGGTTCGACGTGATGACGGCATTATTTTAGCGGTGTCTCGTTCGGGTGAAGTCATTATTGATGATTTAAATGGCCAAGAACGCGAACGCTACAAAGTGCCATACGGTGCGCATATTACGGCTGCCGAAGGCGCGAAAGTGAAAAAAGGCCAAGTGATCGCCCAGTGGGATCCCCATATGCATCCGATCATTACCGAAATTTCAGGTCGCGTTCAATACGTCGATTTAGTAGAAGGCATTACCGTTCATTATCAAACGGATGAAATGACGGGATTAACCAACGCTGTGGTCACCAATCCTCGTCAAAAGAGCGCAGGCGGTAAAGAATTGCGTGCGATGATTCGGTTGGTTGATGGTGAGGGAAAACCGCTGACATTACCTAATACTAAAGTAGCCGCTCATTTCTTCTTACCAGAAGGTACTGTGATTAATTTGGCGGATGGTGCCGATGTGAATGTGGGTGATATTATTGCCCGTATTCCGCAAGAAACTTCAAAAACTCGTGATATTACGGGTGGTTTACCCCGTGTAGCGGATTTATTTGAAGCACGTCGTCCAAAAGATGCGGCGATTCTCGCAGAAATTTCGGGTGTGGTCAGCTTTGGTAAAGACACCAAAGAAAAAGGCCGCTTGATTATCACCGGTGCTAACGATGAGAAACACGAACAATTGATTCCGAAATGGCGTCATATCAACGCGTTTGAAGGTGAAAGCATTCAAAAAGGTGAAATTATTTCCGATGGTCCTGCCAATTCGCACGATGTATTGCGATTGAAAGGGGTTGAAGCCCTGACCGATTACATCGTGAACGAAGTGCAAGATGTGTATCGTTTACAAGGGGTAAAAATTAACGATAAACACATCGAAGTGATTGTTCGCCAAATGCTTCGCAAAGTAGAAATTTCGGATCCGGGCGAAACGAATTTCTTAAAAGGCGAGCAAGCGGAATATGCCCAAGTGTTAACTGAAAATGATCGTGCGATCGCGCTCGGTAAAAAACCAGCGACGTTCGAGCGATTATTGTTAGGTATTACCAAAGCCTCTTTGGCAACGGAATCGTTTATTTCTGCTGCCTCTTTCCAAGAAACGACCCGTGTTTTAACGGCCGCATCGATTGCTGGCAAAAAAGACAGTCTGCGTGGCTTGAAAGAAAACGTGATGGTAGGCCGTTTAATTCCAGCGGGTACTGGCTATGCGTATCACGAACGACGCAAAGCTTTGCAACGTGCACAAATGGCTGTTGAAAAAGTTCTCCCCAAAGAACCAGAATTCTCCGCAGCCGATGTTGAACAAGCGTTGAGCGAAGCCCTAAGAAGCTCCGACAGCGGTTCCGTTTAATTATTCATGAGGAATCCAGTCTCCTTTTGTAGCCATTGAAGGCTATAAAAGGAGACTGGATCCTTTTTTTAGAATCCTTGCCTTATACTGTTTGTCTAAAAACGGTAAGCGCGTATAATGGCCTCTGTAAAGAATCTTAGATCTAGCCATATTGATTTTAAAAAGGAATGAATTTCAATGTCACGCTCGGAATCTTTTTATTCTCTTCCTTCTCCTGATCGTATTACTCACTGGTTAATTGGAATTTTAATTTTGGTGATTATCGGTTGCTGGTCGGCCATGATTTGGGCGACGTATGTTACCGTCAAAGCCGTGGCGCCTGTTCCCACGCAGTTTGTTTCCCCCAAGAATACGGTAGTCATGACCGGAGAAGATATTATTGCAGGCAAATCGGGATTTCAGCAGGCTGATTTGATGGATTATGGGTCTTTATACGGCATGGGTTCTTATTTTGGAGACGATTATACCGCAAAATATTTAGTTGCTTTAGCCACTTCTTTATTGGATCAAATAGCCCTCACACGGTACCAACAATCCTATAAACAATTATCACAAGATAAACAAGATGCGGTAAAAGATTCCATGCAGGGCATGTTACGGCAAATCAATTTAACAGAACCCGTTGTACATTTACCCCAACCCTTAGCCGATGTGATTAAAAATCTGAGAATGCAAATTGCGCATACGTTGCAAACGGATGATTTAAACCAAGGGTGGACGCGCATTCGCAGTTTAACGCCTCAACAAACCGTACAAGTAGCCGACTTTCTTATTTATTCTTCTTTAACAACCGTGGCCTATCGACCGGGGGAAAATTATACATGGACTAATAATTGGCCTTATGAGCCCATTATAGGCAATCAACCCACAACGCCCACATTTAGTTGGACATGGGCTTCGTTAACTTTTTTATTTTTTGGTATCGGTGTGGTGGTGGCTGTTTTTAAATTGTATATTGAAAACGAAAAGAATGCGGCTTCGCTTGAAGCCTGTTTACAACGTTTTTCACCTTTAACACCGAGCCAATACGCGTTAATAAAATACTTTTTTGTCGTGTCCTTATTGTTGCTTGTTCAGATTGGCGTAGGGTCTATCATGGCGCATTACTATTCCGATCGCGCCAGCTTTTATGGAATAAATGTTAATAAATGGCTGCCTTTTGCCTTTTTGCGTGATTTACATTTACAGACACCGATTGTATGGATTGGGTTGGGCTGGATTGGCGCCGCCTTATTTTTAGCCCCCATCATTGGAAAGCGAGAGCCGAGGGGCCAACGAGGTCTTGTTAATTTTCTCTTTTGGGTGAGTATGTTAATTGTCGTGGGTGTTGTCGTGGGCAATTATTGCGGCCTAATGGGTGGCATGAAAAAAACGTGGTTTTGGTTTGGTAACCAAGGGCTTTCGTATTTAGAAATCGGACGGTTTTGGCAAATTCTCTTTTTTATCGGGTTATTGCTGTGGAGTTTCATGTTACTTCGTTCCATGTGGCCTACTTTGATTTCCTATCTTAAACCGTTCTCCTTTTTTAATTTATTTCGAATTGAAAATTTACTGTGGTACAGTTCACTGGGTGTAGCGGTTATTTATGTATTTGGCATGATCCCTATTCATAAAGTAAATCCTTCTTTTACGCTCACCGATTTTTGGCGCTGGTGGGTGGTTCATTTATGGGTAGAATGGGCATTTGAATTATTTACCGCGGCTATTATTGGTTATTTCTTAATGGCAGTAGGCTTAGTTTCTCGCCAATTAGCTGAACGCGCTGTAATTTTTGAATGGATATTAATTTTAGGCAGTGGAATTTTAGGCACCGGTCACCATTTGTGGTGGGCAGGGGAACCTTCGGTTTGGTTATCGCTGGGTAGTGTATTTTCTTTCTTAGAAGTGCTACCCCTTTTCTTGCTCGTGTTAGAAGCCATTCAGCAATACCAACACCTAAAGTCCAACCAAGCCTTTGCCTATCGATTGGCCTTTCTTTATATCTTAGGTTCTGCATTTTGGAATTTTGTAGGCGCCGGTGTTTTTGGTGGGGCTACCATTAATGCTCCTTTGGTGAATTACTACGAACATGGCACGTTTTTAACGTTAAACCACGCGCATACGTCCATGTTCGGGGCGTTTGGTATGTTGGCCATTGGATTGATTTATCTCGCGCTGCGTTATATGTGTGGCGATCAAATCCGTTGGACAGAGAAAGTGGGAATTTGGGCCTTCTGGCTCTATAACGCAGGTCTAGTGTTATGGATAGTCTTAAATTTCTTCCCCATTGGTTGGGCTCAGTTAAACGCTGTTTACGAGCATGGCTATACCTATGCGCGTAGTTTAGCCTTCTACAACACCACTACCTTGTGGCAATGGATGCGTTTTCCAGGCGATGTGATATTTGCCATCGCTGCCTTATTAATGGCCTATGACTTTTTTGCTAAGGGTATTGCGGTATTAAAGAAAAAATGACGTTGTTTCGGGTCGACCACGGTCGACCCCTACGGGGGGAGGATTCTTCCCTCTTTTTTTGAGTAGGGGGGGCAGACTATAATAGCCCGCCCTTGCTGGCCAGCCTAACCTACTATTCCAGTCGCCTAAATCCCCTAGAGAGAGCTATCCAGGCAATTCCATAGCCTGGTAAGTGGGGGCTTCGGTGGCGCTTCAGCCAACCTACTCGATTTAAGTCGCATTAGTCGTTGACACACAAATTCCCATCCATTAGAATGCCCGTCCTTACAAAAACAGAGCGAAATGGGCTGGAATTCGGGCTTTTATAATGTCCCGCTCTGATGTAAATAGCCGCCTGAATTCTTAATTAAACCTCCAATTTTATCGAGGTTGCAGGCAAATCCAAAGCCTTAGAGAAGCATTTGTGCTTTTCATAAGGCTTTTTGCGTATTGAAGAGAGAGGGTGTATGGCACGAATCGGTCAGTTAGTGAGAAAGCCAAGACGGCAAAAAGTACAAAAAACGAATGTTCCAGCGCTCAAACGCTGTCCACAAAAACGGGGCGTGTGTACGCGGGTGTACACCACAACCCCTAAAAAACCGAACTCCGCGTTACGTAAAGTAGCCCGTGTTCGTTTAACCAATGGTTATGAAGTAACGGCCTACATCGGTGGTGAAGGCCATAACTTACAAGAACACTCTGTGGTACTAATTCGTGGTGGTCGTGTAAAAGACTTACCCGGTGTTCGCTACCACATTGTCCGCGGAAGCTTGGATACGGCAGGCGTTTCTGGACGCCGTCGTGGTCGGTCTAAATACGGTGAAAAGAAACCGAAAGAATAAAGGTGATTAACTATGGCAAGACGTCGTCGCGCGCCCAAACGAAAAATTCTACCCGATCCTCTGTTTAAAAGTGAGGAATTGGCAAAGTTCATTAACATTGTCATGAGCCATGGTAAAAAATCCACGGCGGAACACATTGTGTACGGTGCATTAGAAATCGTGGTGCAAAAAGGCCAGTCGGCGGTGAACGATGGAGAAGGTGGCGAAGGTGGAGAAGCGGGCGGTAAAGCCAAAGCGAGCGGTATTCGCGACAGCGAAGGGTCTCGTAAAAAAGCGCTCGATTTATTTAGAAAAGCATTGGAAAACGTAACACCCTTAGTGGAAGTAAAATCACGCCGCGTGGGAGGTTCTACCTACCAAGTGCCCGTTGAAATTCGTCAAGACCGTCGTTTGGCGTTAGCCCGTCGTTGGTTAGTATTATACGCCGCTACACGTGGTGGACGCACGATGGTGGACCGTTTAGCAAACGAAATATTGGATGCACTGCATAATCGTGGCGGTGCGGTGAAGAAAAAAGAAGATGTGCATCGTATGGCTAAAGCCAACCAAGCTTTTGCACATTATCGGTGGTAGGAAACAATGGCAGAAAATATTGCAGTCTCGTTACAAGAAATACGTAACATCGGTATCATGGCGCACATTGATGCGGGCAAAACCACGACGACCGAACGTGTTCTATTTTATACGGGTGTTTCGCACAAGATTGGCGAAGTGCACGAAGGCGCTGCTGTTATGGATTGGATGGAACAAGAACGTGAGCGCGGTATTACGATCACCTCTGCTGCGACTACCTGTTTTTGGCAAGGCATGGATAAACAATTCAACCCACACCGAATTAATATTATTGATACACCCGGGCACGTAGATTTTACGATTGAAGTAGAACGTTCACTCAAAGTGTTGGACGGAGCAGTAGGGGTATTTTGCGCCGTGGGTGGTGTAGAGCCTCAAAGTGAAACGGTATGGCGTCAAGCGAATAAATACGCTGTCCCTCGAATTGCCTTCGTCAATAAAATGGACCGTCAGGGCGCAAATTTCTTGCGTGTTATGGAGCAAGTAAGAACGCGTTTAGGTGGATGCCCCGTAGCCATGCAATTACCGATTGGTGCGGAAGAAAATTTCAAAGGCGTAATCGATTTAGTGCGCATGAAAGCAATTTTTTGGAACGAAACGGATAAAGGTTTAACCTACGAAGCACGCGAAATTCCTGCGGAATTAAAATCACAATCCGATGAATATCGAAGTCATTTAGTGGAAGCGGCAGCAGAGGCTAATGAAGAGTTCATGAATAAATATTTAGAAGACGGTGAATTAACTGACGATGAAATCCGTCAGGGGATTCGTCAACGCACCATTAATAATGAAATCGTGCCGATGTTTTGTGGCTCGGCCTTTAAAAATAAAGGTGTGCAAGCCGTATTGGATGGCGTGATTTATTATCTGCCTTCACCGTTGGATGTTCCGCCGGTAGAAGGAGAAGATGATCGTGGCAACAAAGCGTTACGTCATGCCGATCCTAAAGAACCTTTTTCAGCGTTGGCATTTAAAATTGCGACCGATCCCTTTGTGGGCACATTAACGTTCTTCCGTGTTTATTCCGGCACATTGAATTCTGGCGACACGGTTTATAACCCAGTAAAAAGGCGAAAAGAACGTGTTGGCCGTATTTTGCAAATGCATGCCAATTCTCGTACCGAAATTAAAGAAGTCAAAGCGGGCAATATTGCAGCGGCTGTGGGTTTAAAAGATGTGACGACGGGAGATACGTTGTGTGATCTTAATAAAGTGATCACGTTAGAGCGCATGGAATTCCCAGAGCCTGTCATTTCGGTGGCCGTAGAACCCAAAACAAAAGCCGATCAAGAAAAAATGGGTATTGCGTTAGGAAAATTGGCGCAAGAAGATCCCTCTTTCCGTGTGCATACCGATGAAGAATCGGGTCAAACGATTATTTCAGGTATGGGTGAGCTTCACTTGGAAATTATTGTGGATCGTATGAAACGCGAATTTAGTGTAGAAGCCAACGTGGGCAAACCTCAAGTAGCCTATCGTGAAACGATTTCGCAAGCCGTCGAACAAGAAGGCAAATACGTTCGTCAAACCGGTGGTCGTGGCCAATACGGTCATGTCTGGTTGAAGATCGAGCCGCGCGAACGAGGCGAAGGATTTGAATTTGTAAACGGTATTGTAGGTGGTGCGATTCCTAAAGAATTTATTTCACCGGTTCAAAAAGGTATTGTGGAGCAAATGGAAAATGGTGTTATCGCAGGCTTCCCGGTGGTGGATGTAAAAGTTACTTTATTCGATGGTTCTTATCATGATGTTGACTCCAGCGAAATGGCGTTTAAGATAGCCGGTTCTATGGGCTTTAAAGAAGGTGCTAAAAAAGCGAAGCCGGTATTGTTAGAGCCTATTATGAAAGTAGAGGCCGTAACCCCTGAAGAATATATGGGTGATGTGGTGGGCGATTTAAATCGACGTCGTGGATTGATTCAAGGAATGGATGATGGCCCTGCGGGTAAAATCGTAACGGCCGAAGTGCCTTTAGCGGAAATGTTTGGTTATGCAACGGATCTTCGTTCTTTATCGCAAGGCCGTGCTAACTACTCAATGGAATTTTTGAAATACGAAGTGGCTCCGCAAAATGTTGCGGAAGCGGTGATAGCAAAATAGTTGATTGATATAAAGAGGAGCGCGCGAGATGAAAGACAAATTTGAGCGGACGAAGCCGCACGTCAATGTAGGGACGATAGGTCACGTGGACCATGGTAAGACGACGTTATCGGCGGCGATAGCGACGGTGTTATCGAAGTTATACGGAGGGCAGGCGAAGCGATTTGACGAGATTGACAATGCGAAAGAGGAGAAGGAGCGAGGGATTACGATATCGACGAGTCATATTGAATACCAGACGGACAAGCGTCACTACGCGCACGTAGACTGTCCGGGACACGCGGATTATGTGAAGAACATGATTACGGGAGCGGCGCAGATGGACGGAGCGATTTTGGTAGTGAGTGCTGCCGATGGCCCGATGCCACAAACGCGCGAACACATTTTATTAGCGAAGCAAGTAGGCGTACCGAAGATTATAGTATTTTTGAATAAAGCGGACATGGTGGATGACCAAGAATTATTAGAGTTAGTGGAGATGGAAGTTCGCGAATTATTGACGAGTTATGGATTTCCGGGAGACGACACGCCGATTATTATCGGTTCTGCGTTAAAGGCATTGGAAGGGGATGCGAGCGATTTAGGGGAAGGAGCGATTAAGAAATTAGCGGCCACGATGGACGAGTACTTTGAAGTACCGGTACGAGAATTAGACAAGCCGTTTTTGATGCCGATTGAAGATGTATTTTCTATTTCGGGTCGAGGCACTGTGGTGACGGGCCGTGTCGAGCAAGGGGTGGTGAAAGTAGGCGAGGAATTAGAGATTGTAGGGATTCGGCCGACGCAAGTGACGACGTGCACGGGAGTGGAGATGTTCCGGAAGCTGTTAGATCAAGGTCAAGCGGGGGATAACCTAGGTATTTTATTACGAGGTACGAAGCGGGAAGACGTTGAGCGAGGCCAAGTATTAGCGGCGCCGAAATCGATCACGCCGCATACGGAATTTGAAGCGGAAGTCTACGTATTATCGAAAGAAGAAGGTGGGCGTCACACGCCGTTCTTTAATGGTTACCGGCCCCAATTTTATTTTCGAACGACGGACATGACGGGCGAGGTAATTTTACCGGAAGGGATGGAGATGATTATGCCGGGGGATAACGTGAAGGTGACGGTGAAATTGATTAACCCGATTGCGATGGACGAAGGCTTACGCTTTGCGATTCGCGAGGGTGGTCGTACCGTCGGCGCCGGCGTGGTGACAAAGGTTATTAA
>DATDVD010000123.1:0-9666 GCA_035290065.1 Coxiellaceae bacterium
TGTCACTTTTGGTGTTGTATTTAACTACTATGTTAAAGCTTCCCGATAGCCAAGCGTTTTCAATTTATGCAGGTTTTTTAGCTCTGATTTATGTCATGTCGGTATTAGGGGGGTATCTTGCCGATCGCTTTCTGGGATTAAGGTATGGAGTAATCTTAGGCGCCGTAATGATGGTGATAGGAAATTTGTTGATGATTATTCCTCATCTGTATGTTGTTTATATTGGATTGGCGATTGTAGCCATTGGCAGCGGATTTTTTACACCCAGTTTGATTCCGATGGTAGGCCATCTCTATCAAGGTAATGACCGAGGCCGTGATATTGGTTTTACCCTTTATTATGTAGGGAAAAATGTAGGAGCTTTATTGGCCCCAGTTTTATGTGGCTTGGTGGCTGTTCATTTTGGCTATAATTATGCTTTTTTATTAAGTGCACTTGGCATGTCACTGGGTATTATTGTGTTTATTCGCGGAAAAAATCAATTAAATGAATCAGTGATTAAAGAAATGTCCGGCGAAAGTTTTTTAAATACAAAAGTGGCCCCCTTTAAGACAAAAGCCGCTATTTATTTAGGCACCCTCCTTATGATTCCTGCTGTAACCTATATTCTTATGAAGAATATCGATGGTATTTTGCTATCGGTAGCAGGAATTGCTGTATTGGCGTTGGTAGCTTATCTATTAATTGAGCGAACATTTCAAGAACGGCGGCATGTGCTGGTCATTATTATCATGATGGCTTTCGTCGTTATTTTTCAGACCTTCTTGAATCAAGGCGGAGCCAGCCTTAATTTATTTATTGAACGAAATATTCACCGCCAATTGTTTAATTTTACACTGCCCACTTCTTTTTTTTACAGCATTGAGCCTGTTTTTTTAATTTTGCTAGGGCCCGTTATTGCAGCAGTTTGGTCTTACCTCAATCAAAAACAGCGTGAACCTAATGAAGTCTCTAAATTTGGAATTGGGATGCTGGTATTTAGCGTAGCCTATGCGGTATTTGTTTTAGCGGCGCGAGTGGCTATGAAAGATGCGCAAGCATCGCCTTTATTTATTGTGTTAGGGTATTTTCTATTTCCCATCGCAGAATTGTGTATTATGCCGATTGGCTTATCACTGGTAACAAAATTAGCTCCTAAAGGTTTAGAAGCGATGATGGTAGGCATTTGGATGTTAGCCAATGCAGCCGGTAGTTATTTAACGGGCTATGTTTCAGGCTTTGCACAAGTGGATTTTGATTATTCCACGATAGAAGGGTTACAACGAGCGGCAGGCATTTATCATCACGCTTTTTTCTATTTTGCAGTAGTGTTGTTAATTGCGGGGGTGATTTTACTATTTGGTATACGACCGTGGATAAAACACTTACGGCATTCATCATTATAGCCAGGAAAGAACGAAGCTCATGGAGGGGTTTCTATGCTTGACAACCCTAGAGGATTCCTACTAAGCTTTTTAATGAAGGATAAACCTATGGATTTTTTAAACTGTATTAGAACTGCTTTAGGCTTCGGTAAGGGTGAAACCCGCAAAGATACTGACACCCGTGGACGTGTGGATACTGCTCCCGAAGATGCTACAGGCGAGGGCATGCCAGACCATCCTTCTAAAAAAAATCAACCGGATGTGAAAAAAGATTCAGAGGATGAAACGGGCGAAGAAACCGCTTCCGATGATGGGATGGCCGGTGATGATGTCTTTGAAAAAGAAAGAAAAGATGATCACTTGTAAAAAGGTGGCCAAATTTTTTAAACTATCTTATACTCACGTTTGCCACGTTTATGACAACTAACACCACGGAGGATACTGTCATGGATACGGATTATCTTGATCTGGATAAGCTCTATAATTTCGAGAACGAAGATGAGGATGCGGGAGGCGATGACTGGGATCGCCAGGATGACGATTATGATCCAGACGATGAGACAGAAAGTTTCTTTTAAGGGATAATAATCTCTTGAAAAGCCGGCTTTTGCCGGCTTTTTTATGTTCTAAATTCTTTACGGTTGGAAAAAATTGGCTCCCCGGGCCGGATTTGAACCAGCGACCAAGTGATTAACAGTCACCTGCTCTACCCCTGAGCTACCGGGGAATATTTCTAAAGTTCGCTATCTTAATAGGGTGATGGAGACCCGTCAATCTTAATATTTCCTTAATCTGGCTTCCCTATACTGTAAGAAAAAGAAAGGTTTTTATGCAAGTGAGTGGCCCTCATCAACCCTTTACGGAAGCGGTCAAACAGCGCATGGCGCGTTATTTGGCTCGTAATTATGGCCAACCGCGGCCGGGGAATCCAACGGTCGTTAATTTTGAATCCCCCATTATGGTTGGGGTTGTTAAAAAAAGTGAATCTTCTTGGCAGTTTGAACTTCAAAAAAAGTTTGATATCACCCAGCAATCGGAAGCGCTTGAGGCCGTTAAAGCATTAATGACTGCTCAACAACCTTCTATCCGCAAGGCAGTCCATAATTTCATCGATTATCATTTAAATTGGGGATTATTGACATTAATCAGCAGTGCTATTCTTCAAGATGCCATGCCCTCCGGTATTATTCTAAAAGAGAATCCCTACCTTTATTTACTGTTTGCTAAAGTTTCGGAGCAAGTGTGGGAGGTGGAAGTAAAAACAAGCGTACGAAAATTGACAAAAAGAAACCCTCTCACAGGGCAATGGGAAGCTATTGCTGTCGCAGAATTTTCTGAACCGCCGCTTCTTCAATGCACCACACGGTTTACGTTTGCATTCCAATCCTCCGATACCATTCGTTTGATAGGAATTCATGCTGAACGAAAAGTGGCGACCCATATTCAAAGCCGCCTGGGCTTATTACCGGGTACCTTTGAATTAAGCGAAAAAATAAATGCGTTGGTAATTCTTTGGCTTGTGGCAGGGCTTTTATTGTTAGGAGCAGGCGGTTTGCCCAGTGCCTGGTTACAGAGCATTGGCTCATCCCTGGATCATCATGATCACTTGGCGTGTTGGATAACCGGTGGGATTTTAACCGTCTGTGGCCTTGTAGCCACCTGCCACAAATTTTTCTTTGAAAGCCCGATGCAATTTAAAGGTGTAAAATCTATGCCTACGGCTATTCCCGCAGCACCTCCTGTAGCAACACCTCAGCCTAGCTAAAAAACTATACTTCTGTTAACAGCCGCTGAATTTGAGCGATGGCTTCTTTTAGTAACTCATCCGAGGTAGCTGTTGAGAATCGCAAATAACCTGGTGCACCAAAATCGGTGCCAGGAACCACTGCTACATGAGCTTCCATCAATAATTTTTCCGAAAAGGCCACATCATCTTTTAACTGTAATTGCGAAATAGCTTTTTCGACATTGGGAAATAAATAAAAAGCTCCGTCTGTCGGTGCACAGTGAAATCCAGGAATTTGATTTAATCCTTGTACTACCAAATCATGTCGCCGTTTATAGGCATCTCGCATCTCTTGAATGCAACGCTGATCACCTTGCAAAGCAGCCACCGCCGCTTTTTGCGCTACGCAACAGGCGCCCGATGTGCTTTGCGATTGAATTTTACTCATGGCTTTAATCACCCCCTCAGGTCCGGCTGCATATCCAATGCGCCATCCCGTCATGGCGTAGGCTTTTGAGACGCCGTTGACTACAATCGTACGCTCTTTCAACGCCGGACAGGCATTCACAATATTTTTAAATCGAGGTTGGCTCCAGAGAATGTGTTCGTAAATATCATCACTCACAATCATAATATTCGGATGTTTTAATAATACGTCACCTAACGCTTTTAATTCTGCTTCGCTATACACACTGCCAGTAGGATTGCTGGGACTATTGAGCAGCACTAATTTGGTACGCGGTGTAATGGCTGCTTCCAGTTGTTGGGGCGATAGTTTAAACCCAGAGGCCATATCTGTTTCAATCGTGATGGGTGTGGCATCCGCAATCAAGGCTTGAGGGGGATAAGAGACCCAATAAGGCGCAGGAATAATCCACTCATCGCCTTCACTGAGAAGCACTTGGGCCACCAAGTACAAGGAAAATTTTGCGCCTGACGACACAAGGATTTGTTTGGGTTCATAGACTAAATCATTTTCATGCCTAAATTTTCCCACAATCGCTGCTTTCAAATCGGGATAGCCGTCATTGGGAGAGTATTTGGTAAACCCAGCTTTTGCGGCTGCATAGGCTGCTTCTTTCACCCATTCTGGCGTATCAAAGTCGGGCTCACCTACGGTTAAATTAATCACATTAATGCCTTGAGCCTTTAAGGCACTGGCTTTGTCGTTTAAGGCGAGGGTAGGGGAGGGCTGAATACGATTAACGCGCGGTGCTAAGCGGATGGGCATACATCATTTCCTTCTAGGAGAGAGTTAGAGCCGAGAAGTGTATAGAAATCTCGAAGACCTGTAAATTATCTCACCTGCATAAAACCGCTCCTGCGCTTCCCTAGGCTGCTATTCAGCGGGGTTTTGGTATACTGCTTTCCATGATCAAGAAAAAATCCTTCGAGCTTCATTTGCCCTTTAATCCGGCAGGTGATCAACCCCAGGCGATTCGACAATTGGTGGAGGGGTTGAACGATGGGTTGCGCAATCAAACCCTTTTAGGGGTGACGGGTTCGGGTAAAACCTTTACGTTGGCGAATGTTATTAATGAAGTCAAACGGCCGACGATTGTGTTAGCGCCTAATAAAACTCTGGCCGCTCAACTCTACAGCGAATTTCGAATTTTCTTTCCTGACAATGCCGTGGAATATTTTGTTTCTTATTATGATTACTATCAACCGGAGGCCTATGTGCCTTCCTCCGACACCTATATTGAAAAAGACGCGGCTATTAATGAACACGTGGAGCAAATGCGCCTCTCTGCCACCAAAGCCCTTATGGAACGAGAAGATGTAATCATTGTGGCGACAGTATCGGCGATTTATGGATTAGGCGACCCGGACTTGTATTTAAAAATGATGATGCATGTGAGTCGAGGTGAGGTGATTGATCAGCGCCGTATTCTTCAACAGTTAGCGGAATTGCAATACACCCGGAACGAAGCCGATTTTCGTCGCGCCACCTATCGCGTGCGAGGCGATGTGATTGATGTTTTTCCAGCAGAATCGGATAAAGAGGCCGTTCGCATTCAGCTCTTCGATAATGAAATAGAAAATTTATTTACCTTTGATCCGCTCACCGGGAAAATTATTGCCGAAGTTCCGCGAATTACTATTTATCCTAAAACCCACTACGTTACCCCGCGCGAAACGCTTTTAGAAGCGGTTGAAAAAATTAAAATCGAGTTGAAAGACCGTCTGCAACATCTTGAAAAAGCCAATAAACTGGTAGAAGCCCAGCGTTTAGAAAGCCGTACTCGGTTGGATATTGAAATGATTCTGGAGCTGGGTTATTGCTCCGGCATTGAAAATTACTCTCGGCTGTTGTCAGGACGTAACGCCGGAGAACCCCCCCCCACTTTAATTGACTATTTATCCCCCAATGCGTTGATGGTCATTGATGAATCCCATGTCACTATTCCTCAATTAGGGGGTATGTATCGGGGAGATCGGGCTCGCAAAGAAAATTTAGTGGAATATGGATTTCGGTTGCCCTCGGCGCTTGATAATCGTCCCTTGCGATTTGATGAGTTTGAAAAATTAATACCTCAAGCCATTTTTGTGTCGGCCACGCCCAGTGATTATGAAAAAATGCATTCGGAGCAAATTGTGGAATTGGTTGTCAGGCCTACAGGCTTATTGGATCCCGAGGTGGAAATTCGCCCGGCCAACACGCAAGTAGATGATCTCCTGGCAGAAGTAAAGAAGCGGGCAAAAATTGACGAGCGGGTATTAGTGACTACTTTAACCAAACGAATGGCAGAAGATTTAACAGAATATCTTCAAGAAAACGGCGTGCGAGTTCGTTATTTACACTCCGATGTTGAAACCTTCGAGCGCGTGCAATTGATTCATGACTTGCGGCTGGGAAAATTTGATGCGCTAATAGGAATTAATTTGCTAAGAGAAGGGCTTGATATCCCAGAGGTTTCTCTAGTGGCTATTTTAGATGCAGACAAGGAAGGTTTTCTTCGTTCCGCTCGCTCTCTGATTCAAACGATGGGACGAGCGGCCCGGAATCTTCATGGAAAAGCCATTTTGTATGCGGATAAAAGGACTAATTCTATTCAAGAAGCGATCAATGAAACGCACCGTCGACGGATTAAGCAAGAAGAATATAACAAAGAGCACGGTATTACTCCGCAAGGCATTAAAAAAGCGATTAAAGCGATTCTGGAAACGTCTGAGACACAGGAAGGGTTGCGTATAGCAGAAGAGGGGGCGGACTTCGAAGCGTTATCCCTCAAAGAACAGCTTCGCGAAATTCAGCGGTTAGAAGAAGCCATGTATGAGCACGCAAAAAATTTAGAATTTGAGCAGGCCGCAGCGTTGCGTGATAAAATTACGCGGTTGAATCAAAAAGCTTTATAAGTGAATAAGGATGAAAGGGAAAGACGTATGGATATGATGTATTGGATTAGCACACTAGGTTATCTCGGTATTTTTCTAGTAATTTTTTTAGAATGTGGATGCATGGTTTTTTTTCTGCCAGGAGACAGTTTGTTGTTTAGTGCAGGTATTCTAGCGGCGCAAAATTTTTTAAATTTCCCCCTTTTATTCGCCGGTACATTGACTTGCGCGTTTTTAGGATATGCATTGTCTTACTGGTGGGGCGCGCGCTTGGGCCATTGGCTGATGAAGCAGCCGGATCGGTGGTGGTTTAAAAAACGTTATCTCGAAGAATCTAAAGTATTTTATGAGAAAAATGGAATTAAGGCATTAATTATAGGGCGATTGATGCCCATTATCCGGACATTTGTTCCTGTGGTAGCGGGTATGGTTGACATGCCTTTTGCACGCTTTCATTTCTGCAATGCCTTAGGCGCCCTGGTATGGATCGGTTTATTTTTAGGGGGCGGTTATTTTTTGGGCGCCCGTTTACCGCAGGCAGAGCACTATTTAGTGGTTTTAATTGTGAGCATTGTAGTGCTCTCTATGCTTCCGGGACTGTGGCATCTATGGAAACGTCGGCAGATTTCGCGTCGGGAATCCGGAGACTCACTTCCCCCGACGTAAATAGGAGAGTTTGGCCGTTTGGAGTGATAACTTTCAATTCCCCTTGCGGGCCAATGCCTACGGTTTGGCCTGTAATGGTTTGCTGTTCCGTATGAATATTAACCCATAATCCCCGCGTCACATCGTGGCTTTGCCATTCTTTGAGGAAAGATTTCAGGCCGGTTTTTTCAAACAGAAGAATGCTGTGAATCAATTCATCGATCAGTAGGCTGCTTAAGCGATTGCGATCGATAGAGGTGTGCAAAATAGCGGAGAGCGTCGTGGATGGTTGCGTAATACTGACTTGCTGATTCGGATTTAAAAAAGTATTAAGGCCCAACCCAATCACCGCATACGAACATTCATTGGCTTGTGCCAGTGACTCAATCAAAATTCCTGCCAATTTTTTCCCTTCATACAGCACATCATTGGGCCATTTTAATCCCGCCCCTGTGAAGCCATATCGTTTGAGTGCTTTCAGGATGGCTACCCCTGCCATTAAACTCAATCCTCCTAACGCGGATAAATCTTTTTCAAATCGCCACAGCAGGGATAAATAAATATTATGCCCATAACTGCCTATCCACGAACGACCGCGGCGCCCTTTTCCGCGTGTTTGTCGTTCGGCCAAACAAATGGTAGGGCTTCGAGTGTTTAACCGAGCCAAATCGAGTAAATAGTCATTGGTAGAGGAAACGGTTTGCAGAATATTGAGTCGGCCTAATAAATGCTGACTGATAGGAGAGAGTTGATGATAAATGCTATCGTGGTCTAATAAACTTAAGCCGCTGGGGATGCGATAACCCTTGCCGGTCACCGCTTCTATTTCCACACCAATGTCGCGGAGAGATTTGAGTTGTTTCCATACGGCGGCACGAGTGATATTCAGGCGTTTTCCTAATTCGATGCCTGAATAAAATTGGCCATCCGCCAGTGTTTTTACCAAATATTGAGCTGTTTTCACAATTATCCTATGGTATCATAGGTCCACTTTTGGATGAAATCAAAAAGGATAGGTGGCATGAAGCGCGAATGGAAACTTATTGTTGTAATCACGGGGCTTAGTGTAGGGGCTCTGAGTTATGGCGATAATAGTCAGTTGGCTATTCAGCCTGTTTCCATGTCCGTTACTCCTGTTTCTCAATCTCCTAGCGTCTTGACTGCGGGGGATATCGCCAAGCTCCAAGCGCAACTTAATCAATTGCAACAACAAATTCAGCAAATACAAAGTTCGATTGTGGCGATGGCTAAGCAGACAGATACTACCACGGCGTCAATCACTACCCTTCAAACACAGCTCAAAGCTCAGAGCGATAACTTGCAACAGCAAATTGATAAATTACAGGCGCAGATGACAGCAGAAGTTAAAGCGTTACAACAGGAGATCATCTCGCCTAAGCCTATACAATAAAGCCCCTCTGTCGGTGGGAAAACGGAAGAAATTATACTATAGTTAAGTTACAAAGGGTTTTAAATAGTTTTCATAACCCGTTGATTTTAAAAAGTACCAAGGAGAGGTGCCATGAGTAAACGTGAAAAGATATTAGGCTTTGTATTAAGTGTTTTGGTAATTGTCAGCGTCCTATCGGGCGTGGTGTTTTAATCTCGTAAACCCAACGAGGCAGGGCCCCCTGCTTTGCCTTCCAACTCCTGTAGGGGCAGACCGTGGTCTGCCCAGGAGTGCCGCACAAGATTTAAGTTTCGGACGGGCAGAGCACGCTCTGCCCCTACATGTATTGTAGAGATGCTTGTCTTCCAGGAAATCTTGCTATCCCTATAAGCCCATGGCTAAGATGCTGCTCTATTTCCCAACTCCTGTAGGGGCAGACCGTGGTCTGCCCAGGAGTGCCGCACAAGATTTAGGTTTCGGACGGGCAGAGCACGCTCTGCCCCTACATGTATTGTAGAGATGTTCGTCTTCCAGGAAATCTTGCTATCCCTATAAGCCCATGGTTAAGATGCTGCTCTATATGACGACCCTCCTTTTAGCAGCTCGCTCCTTAAGCCTGACCCGCGGGCAACAAAGGTTATTTCATCAGTTAAATCTTCATTTAAAAGCCGGTGAATTATTACAAGTCCTAGGTCCTAATGGATCCGGTAAAACTTCCTTATTGCAGGTTTTGGCGGGGCTTCGAATGCCGGATGAAGGGACTGTTCAGTGGCAGGAGAGCGCTTCTCTCTATTATTTGGGCCATCAATTAGCCCTCAAATCTCACCTCACCGTCGAGGAAAATATTGAATTTAATTTTTTCGGAATAGTAGAGCAGGCTCAAAAACATTTTTATTTAAATGCTTTGGGCTTAGCGTCTCTGCAATCTCGACGGTGTGAAACGTTATCGGCTGGCCAACAAAAAAAAGTGGCGATAGTAAAACTCTTATTAGCAAAAGCCGCCGTATGGGTTTTGGTTGAGCCCCTGATCAACTTGGACGACCCCTCTCAACACTGGGTAGAAGAGCAGGCGTTGTTTCATCTGGCTGCAGGAGGGGGAATTATATTAAGCACGCATCAGCCCCTGAAACAATTAGGGGGATGGGGAGCGGGGCGTATTCATCTCTTTGAAGAAAGGACAGAGACATGGTTCCTCTAGCATG
>DATDVD010000124.1:0-3385 GCA_035290065.1 Coxiellaceae bacterium
ATTGAATGCTATAGGAGCCAAGCAATGAAAGGGCCTAAAAACGGAATCATCAAAGCGTACATTAAGCTTCCCAAAAATCATTCCTACCACGGTATTGAAAATTCTCGGTGTGTGTTATTAATAAGTGTGGGGCAGCCACGCCATGAGGGATTGTATTTGCAGCTGGGTAGGTAGAATAGAGGTTAATGAATGGAATATAATTTATCATGGGAAGATTTGCTATTACAGACGCCAGCCCACTTATATTGGAAAGATATAAAGGGAGTTTATCAATGGTGTAATGATATTCAGGCGAAATCATTTGGTCTTTCTTCCAATAAAGAGGTAGTTGGAAAAACAGACTATGATTTGTTATCTAGAGAAGAAGCTGAAAAAATTTCAAAAATTGACGCCAATGTAATGAAAAACAAAAACCCTATTTCTCTCGAGGAAATAGCGAGTTTTTCCAATAATCCGAAAGCTATTTTTTTATCTAAAAAAATTCCATTACGAGATAAAAAGGGCAGAATAATTGGCCTTTTTGGTATTTCTTTTGATATCACAGATGTAAAAAGATATGAAGGATGGCTTATTAAAGAAAAAGAAATAGTGGAAATAGCTTTGGATAATATTATTGCTAATTTACCAGGGCATGTGTATTGGAAAGACAAAAATTTTAAATTTATAGGTTGTAATAATCTACAAGCCAATTCCTTTGGCTTCCTTTTTTCTAGTGAAATTGTAGGAAAGGATGATTTTGAATTATTAGATAAAAAAGAGGCAAAAGCGCGTCGTGAAATTGATGAAGAGATCATAAAAACAGGCGTAGAGAAAACAGCAGAAGAAATGACGACTTACGCAGATGGTAAAAAACGTTTCTATCTGTCTAAAAAAACCCCTTTGTTAGATGGTTCAGGTAACATACAGGGTATTCTAGGCATCTCCTTCGACATTACCGAACAAAAAGTGCAGCAGGAAGAAATTAGACGGTTGGAGGCGGAGAATGCTCGGCTTAAGGCGTTGGCGCCGTTGGGGGGGATGTTGGCGCATGAATTGCGGACTCCGCTGACAGGGGTTAGCATGAGTATTGAGTCGTTACAGAAAATATGGCCGCATTTGTTAAAAGGATATTTTGCATGGGAAGCGGCAGAATCAAAAGAAGAAATTATTTCATCCGGCATGAAACAACGATTGCCAGAAGCATTAGACCGAATGCTAAAGGCCGTGCAATATTGCCAAGCTACGATCACGAATATTTTACACGGCATTCACCAAACGACTTCTACCCAAATTAAAGTAGAAGATTTCTCTTTAAAGGCCGTATTGGAACAGGCATTGGATCAATATCCTTTTACACCGGCTGAACGCAAACTTATTCATTTGATGGTTAAACACGATGTCAGCGTTCGGGCGGATAGCGCGGTATTAATTTTAATTCTGCATAACTGGATTAAAAATGCGCTTCATGCCATTCGAGAAGCCCATAAAGGAGATATTACGATAGCGGTGAAAGTGAAAGAGGATCAGGCTATCATTGAGTTTAAAGATACGGCCAAAGGCATAGAGCCTGATGTGATGAACAATATGTTTGAACCCTTTTTTACCACCAAAAAAGGCCAGGCCAGCATTGGGATGGGGCTGTATTTTTGTAAAATTGCCGCCATGAAAATGGGAACGCCTTTGGCGTGTGAATCGGAGGTAGGACACTATACTCTCTTTACCCTTTCCCTCCCTTTGGCGGACACAAAAAACCGCAAAACACGGTAGTGGAAACCTCAGGCTTTGTGCAATAATTGGTCAATGGAAGGCATTTCCCTTCCTATAATGAAGGGTATGTACCTATAAAAGGTATATATCCCGGGTATACACTTGGGTATACACCCTGGATATGTACCTTGGATATGCACCCCGTAGGGGCAGACCGTGGTCTGCCCAGAACGTTGCACAAGATTTAAATTCCGCACGGGCAGACCACGGTCTGCCCCTACATTGACGATAAAAGAGTAATAAAAAATATGAACCGTGAAAAAAAATCTCTCCCGCTTATTTTCCACCCTACCAACTATATTTTTGTGGATGATGATACCTCGCTGCTGGATGCGGTAGCGATGAATATGGATACAAACATTCCTTATGTATTAGAGCATCAAGGGCCTGAAGCGTTGGACTATATTTTAGCGCATACCTATCCTAAAACCGCTACCTCCAGCATTATTACTGAAAACGAAGATTTTTTTTCCTACGATTCCACCAAAGAATCTTTTAACGTTGATTTCGGCGAATTGCTAAAAGACTTAGACAAACCCGATCGTTTTAAAAAAATTGTTGTCGCTGTCATCGATCGAGTGATGCCGGATATCGATGGATTAGAGCTTTGCCGAAAATTACGGGAAACCGATGGATGCATCAAATTATTATTACTCACTGGCAACACACAAAGTTCAGAAGCGGTACAAGCATTTAACGATGGCATTATCGATCGGTTTATGACCAAAGATCAAACAGCCACCTCTGACAAACTGATGCGTGCCGTCAAGGAATTAGCGTATGAAGCCTTTCAAGAATTATCCGCAGAATTATGTTCTATTTTGCACAAGAATACGGCGATATTATCCAACGAACGTTTTCAGCAAGAATTTAACAAAGTAGTGAATGAGAAAGCCATTGTGGAATATTATTTAGTGGATAGCCGCGGCAGTTATTTTATGGCGGATCGTTTGGGTAAAACGTATATGTTTTTAGTGCGTACGGAAGAGGATTTCCAAGAGTTTTTCGAAATGGCCTCTAATTCTGGTGCGCCTAAACACGTGTTGCAAGCGATTCGAGATCGTCAACAAATGCCCTACACCGGCATGAATAAATCGCATTTGAAATTAGAAGGCGATGTGTGGGAAGAATGCATGGTGCCCGCTCGAAAAGTGCCGGGCCAGGAAATTTTTTACGCGATGATTGAAACCCCTGATAAAACCGTATTTTCATTACGCGATTATCTGGGCCAAGTGTGGCCGCAGCCTTAGCCGGTTTTTCGAATCCAAATAATCGGGGCGGCACAGACCACATCGACATCATACATCATGGGCCGTTCTACTTTAGTGTCGGGATTTAAATGCATCAAATTAAAACAGCCTTCAATCGTACTTCTCATTAAGCGCCGAAAAATCACACGACTGTCCGCAGTTTCCACTAAACAATCTTTCCCCAATACGCCTAAAATACCTTTTTCATAGACACGTACCCCAGCAACATAATCGCCTATTTCATAAAAAGGCTTCATTGTGTCGTCCATCACTTGATGCACAATGCAATCCGGATGAATTTTTTTAAAATAATGGAGCTCTTCTTTAAGGCCGACTTGAGGATTGGCATGCAAAAGGGTTTGAATTTCTTTATCGGCTTGGGTGACATC
>DATDVD010000125.1:0-7081 GCA_035290065.1 Coxiellaceae bacterium
TTTTCGTACGTTTAGTTTGTTCAAAAAATAGCCAAATTCAGGTATAGTAATCAACCCAGACAGTGATAACCTACCTTTCATTTCAATGTGTTGAGGAGGGGTTAAGGGCAGGAAGCCTTGGCTGGGATACGTATTGATCATGGAGGATTTAACAATGAAGAAAGCATTAGCAGGCGTTGCAGTGCTAACCTTCATTACCTTACTCTCGACCAGTTTATTGGCTGTTTTTCATGGAGCTGCTGTCCATGCACATTACATGGCCAATGGGATGACTCCCTATTTTATGATTAACTGAGAGCAATGTAGTGAAGGTTAATAAGCCCACTTCTTTAAGGGAGTGGGTTTTTTTTTGATTTTTTAGTATATTAGACTCAACCATGAAACACTATTTACCTTTTTCCCTCCTATTGGCTTCCTTGACCCTGGCTAGTTGTCACAAACAACCGCTTCAACAAACGGATTCTCAAAAATTAACCGTCTGTAAGGCCAATGCCTTTTTACAAAAATACGGTTGCTCATTGGATAATGTAGAAGAAGCAGCCTCGCACGGCGATCCGGATGCGGAGTATGCGTTGGGTTATATGTATTATTATGGCATCGACACGGTTCAAGATTCTCAAACGGCTAAAACGTGGATTGAGCGCGCGGCTCATCAAGGCCAACCGTTAGCGACGAAAGCATTAGCAATGCTGAATGAAAAAAGTTATCCCGACATGGGCCAAGTAACCGCTGACAATAAACCGCCTGTTCAAAATACGTCTAATGCCACGGATCTTAAATTTACAGAGAAACAAGAAGATTTAAAACCCGTGGATGCATCAGAGGCACAAGGTGTTACGAAACCGGCTTCCGCGGCTCCTTTGGTAGAAACGCCTGTAGCGTCCTCTCCCGTAACCGCAAACACGCCATCGGCCGTGACGACGACTGCTCGCTCAACGTATACGCTTCAATTAATTGGCTCTCATAATTTACCGCAAGTTGAGCATTTTATGGCTAAACACGGTATTGAAAAAACCGCTCATCTCGCGGAAGTTACTCGAAACGGTAAACCATGGTACATTGTCACCTACGGCGATTATCCAACGTCTGCCGAAGCTGTAGCAGCCAAACGCTCTCTTCCTGCCTCTTTAAAAAATGTAGGCGCATGGGTTAAAGAAGAATAAGTACTGCTCCCCTGGAACCCTGAATTGTCTATAATAAAACTCTAAACGGAGGGGCTTGTGATCACGACTCTGGGGATTATTCTTCTTATCTTTACCTGCGGTATTTTACTTTATCATCACACCAAAACGCTAATAAATGTAATCACTTTGGCAGTATTACTGCTGATCTTTACTTTTTTTGAAATGTTTTCGGGTATTACGCTGTCCATTTTAGGGGGATTGTGGGCTGTTTGGGTGATATTGTTTCAATGCGAATGGATTCGTCGCCATTTTATTTCCCGAGGGTTGCTTGCTATTGCCAAACAATTTATGCCCAAAATTTCTGAAACGGAAAAAGCCGTGCTTGAAGCAGGTGGATTAGGATGGGAAGCAGAATTATTTTGTGGCCGTCCTGATTGGAAAAAATTATTAGACCAGCCTAAGCCCACTTTATCCAGCGAGGAAGAAGCTTTTTTAGAAGGACCGGTTCAAACACTGTGTGAAATGATTGATAACTGGGAGATTGCCGAACACTTAGGATTACCCGAGAACGTGTGGGAGTATTTAAAACGGGAAGGTTTTTTCAGCATGGTTATTCCCAAACACTATGGAGGT
The DNA here is from genome assembly GCA_035290065.1 of Coxiellaceae bacterium. Taxonomy (GTDB): domain Bacteria; phylum Pseudomonadota; class Gammaproteobacteria; order Coxiellales; family Coxiellaceae; genus DATDVD01. Next base: position 1,758 of record DATDVD010000125.1, read on the forward strand.
AAAGCTTTTTCCGCCGTTGCACATTCGCAAGTCTTGGTAAAAACCGCAAGCATGAATACTACGTTAGGTACTGCAGTGAGTGTACCCAATTCTTTAGGGCCTGCGGAATTATTATTACGATACGGTACTCAAGAACAACAAGACTATTATCTTCCGCGTTTAGCGAGAGGTGAGGAAATTCCTTGTTTTGCCTTAACTTCACCGACGGCGGGTTCGGATGCCGCCTCTATTGTAGACACGGGTATTATTATTGAAACAATGCTCGATGGAAAAAAACAAATCGCCATTCAATTAAATTTTAACAAACGTTATATCACGTTAGCGCCTATTGCTACCTTGATTGGATTGGCGTTTAAATTATACGATCCTGAGCATTTAATGGGAGAGCAAGACTATTTAGGCATTACGTGTGCATTATTATCTGCCACCGCGCCGGGCATTGAGATTGGCCATCGACATATTCCTTTACGAGCGGGTTTTCCAAATGGACCTATTCGCGGTAAAGACGTGATTATTCCGTTGGACGCAATTATTGGCGGATTTGCGATGGCAGGCCAAGGGTGGCGAATGTTAATGGAGTGTTTAGGCACAGGTCGTGCGATTTCTTTACCCTCTATGGTAAACGGTGGCGTCAAACGCAGTGTGATTGCCACCGGCGCGTATGCCGCCATTCGCCAACAATTTCACACCGCCATTGCTCATTTTGAAGGTGTGGAAGAAGCGTTAACGCGCGTAGCCGCTAATAGTTATTTATTAGAAGCCACGCGATTATTTACAGTGAATCAAGTAGACCAAGGGCAATCCTCCGCCGTGGCGTCAGCCATTAGCAAATACCACTGCACCGAATTAGCACGCCGTGTTATCAACGATGCCATGGATATTCACGGTGGAAAAGGCATTATTATGGGGCCACGAAATTATTTGGCTCAGAGTTATATCGAAACACCGATTAGTATTACCGTGGAAGGAGCAAACATTTTAACTCGTTCCTTGATTATTTTTGGACAAGGTGCCTTACGATGTCATCCGTATTTATTAAAAGAAATTCAATCGGTAGAAGAGAATAATTTAACTGCTTTTGATCGGGCTTTATTTGGCCATGTTCATTATTTATTGTCCAATAAAATAAGAGCATTTTGGTTAGCTTTAACCGGCGGGCTTTTTATTTATACGCCTTCGGTTCAACTAAAACGCTACTATCAACTGTTAAGCCGCTATGCTGCGGCTTTCGCCTATATCGCCGATGTTACTATTTTATCGCTAGGGGCCTCTCTTAAATTCAAAGAAAAATTATCCGCACGTTTAGGAGATATGTTAAGTTATTTGTATATGGCCTCGAGTGTATTAAAATTTTATTACGATGGCGGCGAAGAAAAAGACGAAAAAATTATCGCGATCTATATTTGCCGTGAATTACTTTATCAATTACAACGCACCTTGGATGAGCTGCTCCATAATTTCCCCCAAAAAATCCTAGGAAAATTATTACGTCTAATGGTATTTCCTTGGGGACGTCGATTAAAGCCTCCCAGTGATCGATTGGGTAAACAAGTCAGTGAGCTGATTACCCAGCCTTCTCGAACTCGGGATCGTTTAAAAGAAGGGGGTTATTTTTCTCCCAACCACAATAATCCGGTGGGTAATTTAGAGGAAGTATTTTTGCAAATAATAGAAGTGTATCCGTTAGAGCAAAAATTAAAAGCTTTGCTAAAAGCGGGTAAAATCCAAGGCTATACCTTAAAAGAACAAATCGATGCAGCGATTCAAAACGATTTAATGACCGAAGGCGAAGCGCACCGAATTTTAGGAGCAGATGCAGCCAGACAAATGGCCGTCGGTGTGGATGATTTTTCAGGAGAAGACTTTGCATAAAATTTGGTTGCGATCCTATCCTCCCGGCGTTCCAGAAAATGTTGATGTGGATGAATATCATTCGTTAGTAGAATTATTGGAAAGCAGTATAGAGACGTATGGCGATCACCTGGCTTTTAGCAGCATGGGCACCTCTCTTACTTACAACGAATTTCATCAAAAAATTAATCAATTGGCTCGCTTTTTTCAGCACCATTTAAAGCTGCAAAAAGGGGATCGTATTGCATTGATGTTGCCTAATATTTTACAGTATCCTATTAGTTTGTTTGCTGCATTAAAAGTAGGTTTAATAGTAGTTAATGTTAATCCGCTGTATATGCCGGAAGAATTATTGCATCAATTACACGATGCAAAACCCAAAGCTATTGTTGTATTAAAAAATGTTTGTGCCAAATTAAAAACCGTATTGCCTCAAACCAGTGTGGAACAGGTCATCGTGACTGGCGTGGGTGATAGTCTGGGCTTATTAAAAGGAGGGTTAATTAATCTGTGGATGGTTCTTTCAAAACGACAAGGACTATCCTGCGATATTGGCCCTACTTTTTCGTTTAAACAGGCACTTCGGATCGGAAAAAATGGCCCGTGGCAAGACGTAGTGCTCCAGCCTGAAGACACAGCATTTTTGCAGTATACGGGTGGTACGACCGGCGTTGCAAAAGGCGCGGTATTAACGCATCACAATATTGTCTCCAATGTGATGCAAAGTGTGGCGTGGGTGAAATCGTTATTGGAACCCGGTAAAGAAATCGCCATTATTGCGTTACCGCTTTATCATGTTTTTTCATTAACCGTATCGTGTTTTGCCTTTTTATACATGGGTGCACAAGGGGTTTTAATTGCGAATCCTCGTGATTTAGCTCGTTTTATGGCGTGTCTTAAAACGGTGCGGCCTAGTATATTTGTAGGCATTAACACGTTATTTCAAGCCTTATTGGACGAAGCCGATTTCCATGAATTAGATTTTCAATCGTATAAAATTACCATTGCGGGGGGAATGGCTACACAAAAACAAGTGGTGGAGCGGTGGAAACAATTAACCGGCATGACCATTATTGAAGGGTATGGATTAACCGAAGCTTCGCCCGTCGTCAGCATTAATCCCGTTAATTTAAATGCCTTTAATCACAGCATTGGTTTGCCTATTCCCAATACGCAGGTGGAAATTCGCGATGAACAACACCATCCCGTTGCGATAGGAAACGAAGGAGAATTGTGGGTACGAGGTCCGCAAGTGATGAAAGGTTATTGGGAAAAGCCTGAAGAAACCAAAAAAGTATTGGATACCCAAGGGTGGTTAGCCACCGGAGATATGGCGCGAATGGATGAGGCGGGATTTTTATATTTAGTCGATCGTAAAAAAGACATGATTATTGTCTCCGGTTTTAAAGTGTATCCCAATGAAGTAGAAGAAGTGATTTTGCATCATCCCGAGGTAAAAGAAGTGGGTGTGGTGGGTGAGAGCGATCCTCACTCCGGTGAAATTGTGCATGCGTTTGTGGTGCGAACGTCTGATCACTTAACCGAAGAAGCTTTAATGCAATTTTGTGCTGAATCTTTAACCGGCTACAAACGTCCTAAAAAAATCACGTTTGTGGAATCGCTTCCTAAATCTACAGTGGGAAAAATTTTGCGGCGAGAATTGAAAAAATTATTACTTCGGTAATTTACAGCGACTCAATTGCATCTGATAGCGCCAAGCCATGTGCTCTACATTATTAGCCACGTGCCATAACCATAATTCATGACGATATTTTCCTTTGAGATAACCGGTTACGCCGTCGTGATAGGCGATATAAACATCCCGCGTATTTGACAACGATAAGCCGGCTTCTCGATGTGCTTGATGGGTATACCAGCCAATAAAATCCACCGCGTCACTGTAATTTTCACGATTTGCTTGCCAATTTTTGGTGGCTTTTTTGTACCGCTCCCAGGTGTCATCTTGAACTTGTGCATACCCTACGGCCGAACTGCGTCGAACCCAAGGCACGCGTTTTAATAGGCGATCCCTCAGGGGCTTGGCATCCGCTCGAAAACGCGATTCTTGATAAATAATGGCTAATTGCGAGGCAATGGGCAAACCCCACCGTTGCGCAGCTTTTTTGGAAGCTCGATACCAGTCCGGATATTCTTGAAGGATTTTACAAGCATCCGTGATATCAAAGGGCGGTTCGGGCGGTCTTGCCACATACACGGTCAATCCAATGATACCTAAACAAACCAGTAATAAAACCCAAAGAGAAGCATGGTGCCTTATTTTCATTTCAATAGTATAGGATGCCCTATGAAAAAACTGTACCCGTCAATTACCCGTAGGGGCAGACCGTGGTCTGCCCGGAACGTTACACAAGATTTGAATTTCGGACGGGCAGAGCACGCTCTGCCCCTACAGATTTTTAGAAGTGTCTTAAGATTGCGTTAATGTTAGTAGGATAGAATAGGTGGAATTGTTTTATTTCAATTTGAGGAAAGTATGCCCATATTAACCAGACCCGCTGCGCAAAGCGCTTTTGGACAGTTTCGAACGTTGTTAGGTGCGCCTCCCGAAGGAGAAACACCCGCAGAAATTCGTGAAAATTACCGAATAAAATGGGCGGGTTTTCAATTAAGGCATCGTAATCGCTTAGAAGCAGAGTTAGCCCGTCATGGAGTGGCATTATCGGAAAAGGGTTATGGACAAGTTTCTTTTCCTTCTGCCCCTGCCATGGGCGAAGGGGGCGGAAGAACAACGGCTCGTGAAGAGGCAGCTGCAGCACCCCCAGAGAGGATAGCGGCTGTAGAATCCAAAGAAGATGTCGGCACTCAAGTACGCAGCTCTGATGATCATTACGTCAGCGTGATGATGTTGGCTACCCTGCATATTCAACTCTATTTTTCACAAGAACTGGATAAAAAACCCCTCTATTTTACGCGCTGTATCAAACCGTTGTTATTATTGTTGGGACCCGATTTTGAATTTTACACTTTAAAAATTAGCCGGGAAGGTGAAGGACAAGTATGGCAGTTACCCCCTACATTCCGCTGCTTCCCTCCCTCTATAGAATCACACGATAGAAGCTTATTTTTAGAAATGTTGGCACTGGAATGTCCTCAATTGCTTGTACCCACCGACGGAAGCGTTTCATTCTGGGGTAGGGCAGTGATACAGCATGTAGAATCGGTTTCACCCTCTATTCCCTTGGGAGTGTTTTGGGGAAGAGTATTAACGTCATTTTCTCCTTCCGTCCTCCCCATTATTTTTGACACACCTGCCTTTGGTGATCGACTAAGAGCGGAATTAACACGATTGAATGGAAAACCCTTTGCACAATATACTTTCGTGCAGCAATTCTTAGAACAGGAATTTCCAGCGCTTTCTGGACGAACGGATCATCGCGGCATGAGAGAGTGGAAGAGTAATGTTTTCGAAGCACTTCAAGCCATGGGATTTTGTACAGCCCCCCCTGAAGTTT
>DATDVD010000126.1:0-7242 GCA_035290065.1 Coxiellaceae bacterium
ATAAGAGTGTCGTAGGTGAGGTGGAGTGTCAGTGAAGTTCAACAGGAAGAAACCTACAGATTGGCCGAACTTCACTTTCAAGTTGCACAGCTCTTTAAAAATCGTAGGGGCAGACCGTGGTCTGCCCTTACCCAATGTTAAATCTTGTGCCGCATTCCCGGGCCGACCACGGTCGGCCCCTACATAAGAGTGTCGTAGGTGAGGTGGAGTGTCAGTGAAGTTCAACAGGAAGAAACCTACAGATTGGCCGAACTTCACTTTCAAGTTGCACAGCTCTTTAAAAATCGTAGGGGCAGACCGTGGTCTGCCCTCGCCCAACGTTAAATCTTGTGCCACATTCCCGGGCCGACCACGGTCGGCCCCTACATAAAAGGGTATAAAATGAAAGTTGTGCCGAGTCCTTGGATCTTTTAAGATGCTTGAATGCAATCTTCTTTTCGAAAACTAACGGATGGCTACCAAACGTTTCGTGATAAATACGCGCATGAAGAGCAATCATTGATGAAAAGTTTGGCCCAAAAAGGCCAACAACCGGAAGTAATGGTGGTGGCGTGTTGTGACTCCCGGGTAGATCCGGCGTTGTTGCTGCAATGTGAGCCGGGGGATTTATTTGTGGTGCGCAATGTGGCCAACATTGTTCCGCCGTTTGAGACGGATGAATCTCATCACGGTACCAGTGCGGCGCTGGAATTCGGCGTGTGTTATTTGCACGTGAAGCATTTAATTATTTTTGGCCATAGCCAATGCGGCGGCATTCATGCCCGATTAAATAAAGACAGTTTGCACCAAGACGATTTTATTAGTCGATGGACCGATTTAATTGCAACAGAAACTCATGGCAACCATTCGGTGGATGATTATGCGAAAGAAGCTCTATTGCATTCGTATGAAAACTGTCTGACATTTCCTTGGATTAAAGAAAAACTAGAAGCCCACACGTTAAGCCTTCATTTATGGTTTTTGGATATTAAATCGGCGGAAATTTTGGCCTATGATTTTAAGCAGAAACGTTTTCAACCGTTAGCGTCTCACGATTGATAATAAATAGTATGCTATACTAAAGATTATGCCGGATTACTATTACATTGGCCTTATGTCAGGCACGAGTTTAGATGCGGTGGATGCAGCGCTCATTCACATACCCGCTAATGGTCTTCTCCAACTGATGACCATCCATTCCGAACCTATCGAAGAAAAATTAAAAACGCGTCTGTTAGCGTTGACCCAACCAGGCCATAACGAATTGGATGAAATGGGCGAATTGGACATGGAATTCGGTGAAAAACTGGCTGAAGCCGTTTTAAATTTATTGAAAAAAACGGATATTAAAAAACAGCATATTCGTGCAATCGGCTCACACGGCCAGACGATTCGGCATCGCCCTCAAGCGCGCTATCCGTTTACGTTGCAAATTGGCAGTCCCAATGTCATTGCTCTTAAAACCGGTATTCAAACCATCGCAAATTTTCGCCCTAATGATATGGTATTAGGCGGACAAGGTGCGCCGCTAACTCCCGCCTTCCATAATGCTTTGTGGCGAACACCTCACGAAGATCGTTGGATTGTAAACATTGGCGGCATTGCAAACCTTACTTTTTTAAGCAAAAACCCCAAAAATGCAGTGTTTGGATTTGATTCAGGACCGGGTAATTGTTTAATGGATCTTTGGGCACAAAAACACTTAAAGAAACCGTATGACGCACATGGCGAATGGGCAACCAAAGGCCGTATGAATAAACATTTATTAGAAAAATGTCTAAAAGATCCTTATTTTCACCAATCTCCACCCAAAAGTACGGGCCGAGAATATTTTAGCAGGCTGTGGATTGATCAGGTGTTGGATCAATTGAAAGAAAAAATTGAAGCGGTAGATATTCAAGCAACCTTGTTAGAATTAACAGCCATTACCATTGCACAAGCAGCTGCTTCTCATCCTGGCCCATTATATGTGTGTGGAGGGGGCGCACGCAATACACAGCTAATGAAACGGTTAGAAGCATTAAGCCAAAAACCTCTATTTACCACGGAAAAATTAGGATTGAATCCTGATTGGGTAGAAGCTGCTGCTTTTGCATGGCTTGCACATCAAGCGTTAGAAAACAGACCCGGTAATTTACCTACGGTCACAGGCGCTCGTTGTGATACTTTATTAGGGGCTATTTATCCAGCTCCTTTAATTTAACTGGTGAAAAAATAATTGAAGGGATGCCAATGCGGTGGTACGTTTAATTGATGCTTTTTAAATTACTAATTAACTCTATGCTTGTGTGATAATGAGCTTTTTGCTTAATATGGTTGAGATGATCTTCAACCGTTCTGGGAGAAATTGCCATTTTCTTGGCAATTGCTTTATAAGAGCATCCTTTTGACAGATAATGTAAACAATCTGCTTCTCGTGGCGTTAATCGAACCACTTCCCCCTCTTCTGAATATAAAAATTTTTTCTTTTTATATTCGACTACACCGTTTTCTTCCACTGCAATAATATCTGGCCCTAGAAATTCCTCCAGTTTCTTATCGATATATTGCCGATTATAAGCGGTTTTCTAAGCCTCATGGGGAATAACAATTTCATCTAAAAATTTTGGTAAATAAATGCGGTATTTTTCAGCCTTATTAATAAGTTTTTTTGCTTTAATTTTAAAATAAAAAATAAACTTCTCTAATAAATCAAAATATTTTCCTTCTTCTGATCGATCCACAATAAATAATCGGTGCATAATATTATTTTTCGCACACAGTTCTGTAAATTTTTTATATTTACCCTGCTGAGCTACATACCCTTCTTTTACAGAAGGTGATATAACAATATATTTTTGGGGGCTGTGAAGAAACTCTTTTAAGGCTGGATAATGATGGCCATGATAATAAAATCTAATAGCTTCACTGACATAAGATTCAACGGAAGGAGAAGATTCTATTTGAATATATTCTCCTGTGATATAGAAGCGCTCAAATGTAAAAAAATTCACAATTGAGTTTTCAAATAAATTTTGACAAATGGCTTTAAGTTCCGACCCTCGACTAAAAAAATAATGGTTCTTTGTGATCATATCCGCAGAAATCTACATACTGATTCCTACTGGTTATTTCTATTGAGTTAATGCAAACGCTTGGCGAAGTGTTTTTACTAGCAATGTATAGGCATTATCTTCCGCATTATAAATCGCACTTTTTAAACGAAATGTAGGGTCTTTAACGGTGCAGGCAGCAAAACTGCGAAGAGGTTCGTGAAAGTTAGCTTGATAACGTGCCGTGATGCGGTGATCTTTGATATTAATCACGTAGAGGGTAAAACCTACGTATAAATTCCCTTCCTCTTGTCCACAATTAACGAAAAAAGCATCTTTCCAATTCAAAGGGGGCGTAATCACAAGCGCATAATCCGCTTGGCCATGGGTATTTTCATCAATAAATGTACGCCCTTCTGCCGATAATTGGCCTTGCGATTGAGTGTGACTCAAGGGATTAACCGTAGGAACATAATGAAGTGAAACTTCTTTATAGCCTGCGTTATTTAATACTTTTTCTGCTTCTTGGCCTAATCGATGACTGATAAAGGTAAGAGAAGGCACCTCATAAACCGCATACTGTTGTCCTTTTCTTACCCCCGCTTCATTACCCAACGTGGAAATAATGGCAAAGCGTGCGCCTTTAGAGAGAGGTTGTGCCAACTGTTTTGTGGGTTCCACAGACGGTGCGTAAAATTCTTTTCGAATGACACAGGAGGTTAAAACAAATGCGCTTATAAGCATTAATAAAAATATACGAGCCATGTTTTTTCCTCTTCTTTTCTTCGTAGGGGCAGAGCCATACTCTAACCGGGATCAACTTTAAATTTTGTACAGGGGATTCATGGGCGAAGCATAGCTTCGCTCCTACAGCTCCTACAGCTCCTACAGCTCCTACAATATTATTTATCTTTTCGACAACACCGCAACATCATGCGGCGTAGGATATTATCTTTATACCAAAAATGATGCGCCAAGGCGGCCAAGACATGAAGACTGCCTAAAATGGCTAACGTCCAGGCAATGTATTGGTGGTATTCATTCCATTGCTTGGCTAATGCCTCACTTTTTTCCAGGGGTAAGTTCACCGTAAATAACCAAAAATAGTGCGGGGGATGGCCTGCGTAAACAGACATTAATAAACCCGAAATCGGCATCGCCATTAATAACACATACAATGCTAAATGGACTAGCTTCGCCAATCCGTGTTGCCAACATGGCATTGTGGAGGGATCTTCGGGTTGGGGATTAATCCAGTGCCATACAAACGCGCATAAGGCCAATACAAAAATGGTTAATCCCAGTGATTTATGAAGTGTATAAGCGGCTGTTTTGATGGAATCGGAGGGAATATCTTCCATAAATGGCCCAAGACTTAACATTAAAATAACCACTATCGCAATCGACCAATGAAACAATTTTGTTATCAACCCATACGATTCACGGGTATTACACATGCCCATACTCACCTCCTGTTAAAAACGATCTTATCATACTGAATCTTATGAAAAGAGTCATTAACAAAAAGGCCTGCTAAAGCAGGCCTTTTACAATTACCCTAAAAAACACGCTTATGATTTACGAATGACACAAATAAACGCGTGGCACACAAAAGGATTTTGTTAATTGGCTATTTACAGAACCATGGCAAGGCGCATACGCCGAAGAACAATGCGCACTACCCGTTGTTCCTACGCTAGGTAACTTAAATTTAGAATAAATTTTATTACCCGGTGCTTCCGAGTCGATACTATCGGGGAAAGCCTGGATCATACAAGCTCCTAAATAGTTTCGGTGTTGGTCATATAAATAATATTGATAGTGAATAGAGGTTTCTTTTTCAGGCCCTACATCCAAGGCGGGCACACTAATATACTGGCTACCACCCGCGGGAATGGTATGGTTTAAAGCAGTTGGCATTGGACCACTGAGATTAGACTCCAATTTAGCATCGTTACCACAATTATTAATAATCAAAAAATTCACAGAATTACTGGCCATTTCCATATCGGGGGTATGATGGCAAGCAGACAATCCGGCAACAAAGAAGGCTGCTGCAACCAATTTTAAAGCGGGTTTACAAGAACCCTGCGCAAGAAAAAACATAATTAACCTCCTTGTGGTTCATGAGCCTGTTGATTATAGACTAGAAAGCTTTATTTGCCAACAGAAAGAAGTTCAAATACAGTAATCCCCCCTACTGTTGGGAGGGTTCGGCAAAAATTGAAATAGTCATAGAGCAACACTTTGACTACTTTTTTAAAGTCCGTGGAAGCATGGTAAAAGAACCATTCTCCTTTTTCTCGAAGGGCGAAACCCAAATGGGACATATTTAAATGGGTTCCAATTTTATCGGCTAAGTTCCAGTTGGGCCGTACAATTTCGATCAGCAAGGAATCCGGCATACCATCAAAAGAAGTATCTTGAATGCAGTCTAATGATAAATAGGGCACTACACTTAACACCGGGGCAAATTGATTCGCTAAAGCATATAATTGCGTTAAGGCCTTTTCTTTTTCGACTTGGGAAGTCTTTGGTAAATATAAATCCTTTAAAGTACGATGGCGTAACCAATTCGGTTTGTCGATAAGAGCCGTGGCCCTGGCGGTGACCGGCGTAATGTTGCGAATCCAGCCTTGAGCTTCGTTAGCCGGATTCCAATCCACACAGAGAAAATGGTGACGGTTTTCATAGGCCACTTTGCCCTGTTTATAATTGATTTTCTTCATCGCATGGATAAACGAAGGTTCATCGTGTGCGTGTAACAAAGCAAGCACCGTGTTTACAAACGTAACGCAATCAAAGCCGTCAAATCGATACAAAGGCCGCTGATCAAACTCCCCTTGTTCTCCTTCCCCACACGCGCCAAGAATATAAGGCTTCTCTAAAAAAGCATTCACTAAGGAAAAAAGCGAGGGGGATTTAAGAAGAGATTGAACATCCATGCGTTTTATTATAGAGACTTCGGGAAGACTGCTCAATCCACAATTGTCGCCAGCACCAATAACCCATCAGAGCGATGACCAAATACACCGCCATCTTTAACGCATGAAAAGGCACGCCCTTGTAGACGTATAGCCCTAAATACAAGGCATCTACCACAAACCACACCATCCAACATTCCATATATTTTTGACAGGTGAGCCACTGGCCAATCAAACTAACGGCGGTGGTTGAGCCATCCCATAAAGGGACCTTGGAATCGGTCATATTTTCCAAAAATAAGGTACATATCACAATACCGACGCTGCCTAATATGACCAACAAAATTTTTAATCGAGGGCGGGCATAACGAATGGGTAATGCTCGATGTTGGCGGCCACCGTGTCGCCACTCATACCATCCATAAAACATCGATAAAAAATACAAGGCTTCTAACCCCAATTCTCCATAGAGCCCGATGCGATAATATAAATAAGCATTGACGCTGGTCGATACCATACCTGCAGGCCATCCCCATTGGCTTGCACGCGCAAAAAACAGCGTGGAAATTAGGGATGCACAGGAACTGATGAAATCTACGGAAAGATAATGAGACATGAGGACTCCTTACTCAGCATTACCTGAGCTAAGTTCAATGGGTATTCTCTCAGCCACACACCGTGCAGCACCCCAATATTTTTTGTAGGGGCCGCCAAAGTCGGCCCGAGAACGCTGCACGTAATTTTTGTGCAAAATTTAAATTCCGAATGGGCAGACCACGGTCTGCCCCTACGTTACAGTTTAGCTTAAATCGAAACCGTGTGGTAGATACCGGCACCGAACCAGACCATCGTCTTCTTGAGAAACGGTGATCGTAGTGGAAAACCCATAGGGCACATTAAAGAAATCGATAAAACAGTTTTCCAAAGGCGTCATTTCGCCTCTGAAATTGATTTGATTTTTTCCTGCTTCTTCACATCGCCCATCATAGACAAAACGGGTAAGCCCCGAAAAATCGCGCGTAATTTCTTTGCGGGGCGGAATGGCTACCCGCTCACAATGCCGAGCACCCCAAAAACCTGCTTTATACGAATAATAATACTCAATCACATGATTGGTAAGATTGTTAACAATCACCACCGGCCCATTGGTGGCGAATGAGATCAGGGGAAATAATAGAAACAGGATAGCAATCAACATTCGCGAGGGCAGACCACGGTCTGCCCCTACAGGAAAAGAAAAATGCTCCCTCTCCATAGGGGTCAACCGGGATCGAGCTGGAATGTTTTGTGTAGGGGTCGACCGTGGT
>DATDVD010000127.1:0-7385 GCA_035290065.1 Coxiellaceae bacterium
TCCGTAACAATTCCCACACAATTCCTATCGTGTGGAAATGAAACAGTTTATAGGCCATCGAATCCACAATTAAAAAAAGAGCTAACAGAGAGGCCGAAATTATAGCTACCACTATCACAACAATGGGCTTAAACCGAAACCAACCGCATAATAAAGCTGGAAGACTGGCAATAAAACTAAGAAGCGCTAACTGGGCCAACCAGGAACAAATTAAAAATCCCCAACTCAAAATAGATTCCGACACACTAATGCCTGGCATGGTGCTAGGCAAAGGCACAACAGAAAAATAATTGAGCGCAATCAATCCATAAAAAAGAATATTAAGAGTAAAAAACCAACCTAACCCTCGTTGTAGTAAGGGCCTTGGATTATAAAAGTGCTTTAAGTTTTTCAACCACATGATTCAGGGGCCAATACGCGACATCGAGGCTGCGACGGTTTTTATATTCAACGGTACCTTGATCCAATCCTTTTTCACCGATCACAATACGATGAGGAATCCCCATTAAATCATGATCGGCAAACATCACGCCGGGGCGTTCGTTTCGATCATCGAATAATACATCTATACCTGCTTCTACCAAAGTTTCGTAAAAACGTTCTGCCGTTTCACGTACCCGATACGATTTATGCATTTGAATAGGAATGAGCGAGAGTTGAAAGGGCGCCATCGGTGCAGGCCACATAATACCTGCTTCATCGTTATTTTGTTCAATCGCAGCGGCTACAATACGAGAAACACCAATGCCATAACAACCGGCTTTAATAGGCACTGCTTTGCCTAATTCATTTAATACCGTGGCATTCATGGCACGTGAATAACTATCGCCTAGTTGGAAAATATGCCCTACCTCAATACCCCGTACAATTTTCAAAAGGCCTTTTCCATCGGGACTGGTATCGCCTTCCACTACGTTACGTAAATCTTCTACGCGCCCTAAGGGGGCATCGCGATTCCAATTCACCCCTTTGAAGTGATAACCTTCTTCATTCGCACCGCACACAAAATCGACGAGAACAGCCGCATCACGATCAACGATATACGGGATATTTAAATTAACTACTCCCAACGAACCAAAACCCGCTCCTAATGCCGATTTTACCTCTGCTTCTTCCGCCATTTCTAACGGCGCTTTCACACCGGGAATATGTTCGGCTTTAATGGAGTTTAAATCATAATCTCCGCGTAATACTAGCGCGATCAGCGGAACTTCTTCACCTTTCACCACCAATGTTTTAATCGATTGAATAGCAGGAATATGGAATTGCGCTTCTAACTCAGCAATGGTTTTGGCATGGGGAGTTTTAAATTTTTCTAAGGCGTGTTTCGGTTTTCCAGCAACCTGAGGGGATAAACACGTAGCTTTTTCAAGGTTAGCGGCATAATTGCTTTCGGTAGAGTAAGCGATTAAATCTTCCCCACTTTCCGCCAGCACATGAAATTCTTGCGACATATTGCCGCCAATAGCGCCCGAATCTGCCCACACAGCACGAAAATCCAAACCTAAACGATCGAGTATCGCACTGTAGGCTTCATACATTTTTTGATAAGTTTCCCCCAGTGATTCCTCGTTAATATGAAACGAATAGGCATCTTTCATGATAAATTCCCGCGCGCGCATCACCCCGAACCGTGGACGAATTTCATCGCGGAATTTTGTTTGAATTTGATAGAAACACACGGGTAATTGTTTGTAGCTTTTTAATTCACGGCGCGCAATATCAGTAATGACTTCCTCGTGGGTAGGACCAAAACAAAATTGTCGTTCGTGCCGATCTTTTATTTTTAATAATTCGTTACCAAATTTTTCCCATCGACCGGTTTCTTGCCATAATTCTGCGGGCTGTACAGCAGGCATTAGCATTTCCAAGCCACCAATATTATTCATTTCTTCGCGAACGATTTGCTCAACTTTTTTCAATACACGAAGACCTAACGGCATCCATGTATAAATGCCATTGGCCAACGATCGAATTAATCCGGCGCGAATCATTAAACGATGACTCGCCAAGGTGGCATCGGCTGGCACTTCCCGGACAGTATTTAAGAAAAATTGGCTGAGTTTCATAGAGGGAGAGGATAGCGTATTTTATTACTTTACAGAAGTGTTTCTGGGCAGACCACGGTCTGCCCCTACGCGTTAGGGGGTTAGGGGGTTAGGGGGTTAGGATTAAACTCGATTTAATAGCCGGTCTAGAAGAGAGGTGGGTAATATTCTTCGAAGAAAACCGAATAAATAAGCAGGGAAAGTGACGTAATAACGCGATCGTGGGGAAGACGTTTCAACGGCTTTTACCAATACTTCCGCCACATCCTCAGGATCCCCCGTAAAAGGAATACGCTCTCCCTCCACAAATCGTTGATACATGGCTTCATACCGTGCGCGATGAGGGCTCGGTTTGTCTTTTAAGGTGGATTCAAATTGTGTTTGAGCGGAGCGGCGAAAGGCTGAGCGAATAGGCCCCGGTTCTATGAGAGAAACCGTAATGCCACTGTTTTTTAATTCCATCCTCAAGGCGTCTCCAATGCTTTCTAACGCATACTTAGAAGCGCAATAAGCACCGCGAAAAGGCATGGTTACGATGCCCATAATCGAGCTCACTAAAATCAAACGTCCCTGTTTTTGTGCGCGCATCGCAGGAATCACCGCATTGATTAATTCCACGGCACCAAATACATTCGTTTCAAACTGCTCACGCCATTGGTCACGCGTTAAATCTTCCACTGCGCCAGGAATGGCATACGCGGCATTATGAATCAATACATCCAATTTTTGATCTGTAGCGTTTAAAACAGTCACTATCGCTTGCTGAATAGATTGAGAATCTTTTAAATTTAAGAAAACGGTTTCAAATCTTTCTTGATTTAAGTGCTCTAAGTCGGTAGCTTGACGCGCCGTAACCCAGACACGATGACCTCGTTTTTTTAATGCCCGAGCGGTAGCCAAACCAATGCCGGAGGAGCAACCTGTAATTAAAATCGTTTTCATGCTAGAATTTAAGCCTTTTTCTATGGAGCGTTATTATGCCGCAGATTACATTAGAATACACGCGCAATCTTCAAAAAAATATTGATACAAAAGCATTTTTTATCCGCTTGCATCAAACCATCCAACAGGTGAGTGATGCAACGATAGAAGGCTGCAAATCCCGTGCCTACGTATTGGATGAATATTGCATTGGGCACGGTAAGGAAAACTCAGCGTATGCCGGATTAGTCATTCGATTATTAGCAGGGCGCGAAGTGGCTATGAAACAAGCAATAGGTGAAAGTGCTTTAGCTTTGCTGAAACAGTTTTTTTTAGCCGCTGATCCCACCCTACGCGTCTTTCTCACAGTAGAAATAAGAGACATGGATCCTCATGCCTATTTTCGATATGTGAGAGAATAAAAATGAATATCGATTTAACAGGAAAACGTGCTTTAGTATGCGGTGGCTCACAAGGTATTGGCAAGGGTGCCGCTTTAAGCCTCGCCGAGTGTGGCGCTCATATTACGGTATTAGCTCGCGATCCTCACAAACTAGAGGCCGTGGTGAAGGAATTAAATCACCTCTCTCCCCGCAATCACCAAGCGATTGCCGTAGACCTGCTGGATGCGGTGGCCTTGGAACAAGCTATAAAAATCGCTTTAAAACACGCCTCCTTCGACATTTTAGTGCTGAATACGGGAGGTCCGCCACCGGGTCCTATTTCACAAGCCTCCCCAGACGCTTTTGAAAAAGCGTTTAAAATGCATATTCTCGCCAGTCAACAGCTCACACAATGGGTGCTGCCAGGCATGAAAGCACAGCAATATGGACGCATTATCGGGGTTACCTCGGGTTCCGTTCGCACGCCTTACCCTGAATTGGGAGTCTCCAATACCATGCGATGGGCTTTAACGGCGTGGGCTAAGACTTTATCCTATGAAGTAGGCCCTTTTGGCATCACGGTTAATATGGTTATGCCCGGCAATATTGATACGCCTAGGCTTCATTCGTTATTGGAATATAAGGCGGAATTAAAACAAATGACCGTAGAAGCGCTGCGAAAAACTTCCGAAGCACAAATTCCGGCACAACATATCGGTTCTATTCAAGAAATTGGAGATGTGATTGCATTTTTAGCCACACCCGCGGCCGCTTACATTAATGGAGCTTCTATTCCTGTGGACGGAGGTAAATCTTCTGTGATTTAAGCGTCGAATTAAACTAAAAGATAATTAATTTGTTCAAAAATTGAACAATACTTGGACGAATTTTCAAAGGACAAAACAATATTGATCACTTCTTGCGCAATTTCCGTTGACATTCTTTCCGCAGAGGGGTAGCATTTTACTTACCACGTCAAACCGACATTAGCGTTAAACAAAATTCCCTGGAACTGCTGACGTCGAATTCAAAGGCTCAGCTAAATAATAAAAACCCCGCCTCAAGCGGGGTTTTTTCTTTGGTCATCCCTACCGATCCAAAATTCTACTTATCATAACTAATAACAAAGGTGTATTTTCCACCGCCGTTATGCTTCCACGAATAGGCCTTGATATCCAGTTTAACTTTCGTACCGCTGCACATGCTACCAATAGTGGAGGAGTTATAAAAATCTCCCGGAAACCCTTGAATACTTAAGCTACAGTTCGAAACCCAATTACCCACTGCATCATACACATCATAAGCCCCCTGTACTTTTAACGCATTGCCTTTGGAACAACCCCAGCTATAGCAAGCATGATTGAAAGATACTACTTGTGTCTCAACCCCCACAGGGACGGAATTGGAATCAGCCCAGACGGTATCATTACCCAATGACCAAACTGCATTCCAGGGTACGCTAACAGTTAATTTATAAGCAGTATTGTTCTGAACATAACCATCAATATTGTCCCCGGCTAATGAATGGCTGGTGACAAACAGTAAACTAGATAAAGCAAAAAAACTAAAAATATTTTTCCTCTTTAATAGCATGGTGCTCTCCTGGTTTGTTTAATGTACTCTTTAATTGTAGAGACTTAACCTTAAGAAAATATTAAAGGCTGACTAAGATTAATAAAACCGTGCGGCTACCGAAAAAAATACGCCCTCATAAGAGGGCGTATTATAGGAAGGTTTTCTAGAGAAGCTAGATTACATCATGCCGCCCATGCCACCCATTCCGGCCATATCGCCCATGCCGGCGGGAGAACCTGCCTCTTCTTTCTTTGGGAGGTCAGCCACCATACACTCCGTAGTGACTAAAAGACCTGCTACAGAAGCAGCGTTTTGAAGTGCGGTACGAGTCACCTTAGTAGGATCTAAAATACCCATATCAATCATATCGCCAAATTCGCCGGTAGCTGCGTTGTAACCATAGTTGGCATCTTTCGATGTAGCCACTTGGTTAATAATAATGGCTGCTACTTCGCCGGCATTGCTAACGATTTGACGAAGCGGTGCTTCCATCGCACGGCGTACGATATCCACCCCTACTTTTTGATCGTGGTTAGCTACTTCTACTTTATCCAACGCTTTAATCGCGCGAACTAAGGCGACACCACCACCGGGTACTACCCCTTCTTCGACCGCAGCACGCGTGGCATGAAGTGCATCTTCCACACGAGCTTTTTTCTCTTTCATTTCAACTTCTGTGGCAGCACCCACTTTGATCACTGCAACACCGCCGGCTAATTTCGCCAAACGTTCTTGCAGTTTTTCACGATCATAGTCGGAGGTAACATCTTCCATTTCACGACGAATGGCTTCAATTCGACCTTTAATGCCGCCTTCATCACCCGCGCCATCAATAATCGTGCAGTTTTCTTTGGTCACGATGATACGTTTAGCTGAACCTAAATCGGATAAAGAAGCGCCTTCTAACGTTAAACCGATTTCTTCTGAAATCACTTTACCGCCTATTAAGACAGCAATGTCTTGGAGCATGGCTTTACGACGATCACCAAAGCCAGGCGCTTTGACGGCGCATACTTTTACAACACCGCGCATATTGTTTACTACCAAGGTGGCTAAGGCTTCGCCTTCTACATCTTCGGCAATAATCAACATAGGACGGCCAGATTTTGCAACGCCTTCTAACACAGGCAACATTTCACGAATGTTAGAAATTTTCTTGTCGATCAACAATACGAAAGGCCCTTCTAACTCCACTGACATACTTTCTTGGTTATTAACAAAGTAAGGCGACAAATAACCCCGATCGAACTGCATACCTTCTACAATATTCAATTCGTTGTGGAGGCTTTGGCCTTCTTCAACGGTAATAACCCCTTCTTTACCCACTTTTTCCATGGCTTCCGCAATACTTTTACCAATTTCCTCATCGGAGTTGGCAGAAATAGTACCTACTTGTTCGATAGCTTTTTGATCAGTACAAGGTTTAGAAATGGATTTTAAGTATTCGACGGCAACCGTAACGGCTTTATCAATACCCCGTTTGAGATCCATCGGATTCATACCGGCGGCACGAGCTTTTAAAGCTTCTTTCAAGATAGCGCGTGCTAATACAGTTGCTGTAGTCGTACCGTCACCCGCCAAATTAGACGTTTGAGAAGCGGCTTCTTTGACGACTTGGGCGCCCATATTCACAAATTTATTTTCAAATTCGATCCCTTTAGCCACGCTAACACCGTCTTTTGTACTGGTGGGCGCGCCAAAGGCGTTTTCTAATAGCGCGGTACGGCCTTTAGGGCCTAAGGTCACTTGCACCGCATCGGTTAATTTATCGACCCCCATCATCAGCAGGTTCATACCTTCTGCTCCAAAAAGAATTTCTTTTGCACTCATTGTGTATTCCTCGTTATTGAATTCAATTAGCTGATAATACCCATGATGTCGTCTTCACGCATCACTACTAATTCTTCACCGTTGTGTTTCACTTCGGTGCCAGAATATTTGCCAAACAATACTTTTTGGCCTACTTTGATCATTAAAGGGCGGACCTCACCGTTATCCAGTAATTTACCCGTGCCGATGGCTACTACCACGCCAAACATGGGTTTTTCTGCCACTGTGTCTGGGATAATAATACCACCGGCTGTTTTTTCATCTTCGGCCATGCGGCGAATGACGACTCGGTCGTATAAAGGCTGAATGTTCATCGTAACGTTCCCCTTTTTAGCTGTTGGTTCTGCAATTGTACTCATCATAACCTCCATAATGGCTTGATTTTAAATAGTTATCGGAATTTAAAACGATTAGCACTCACTAATGCTGACTGCCAATGATAATCATATGGGGCAAGATGTCAAGATTTCAAGGGTCTTTACGCTCAAATTCGCCTTCAATCACACGGCCTGCCGGTGTAACGTGGGGTTCACCCCCCGGTGCAAAGGAGGAAATAAGGCCTTTTTTGCGCGCCCAGTGTTCAATGCCATGACGAACTGGAGGTAATAATAAAATCAGGCCCACGATA
>DATDVD010000128.1:0-13462 GCA_035290065.1 Coxiellaceae bacterium
GGCCTTTGTTTGCCATGAGCTATACCTTACTTTTTACCGTTTTTAATGTCGACCAGAACGGCTTCGATACCTTTTTTATCGATGATGCGAAGGCCGTGGCAAGAGACCGTTAACGTGATAAATCGTTTTTGGCTGGGAACCCAGAAGCGGCGTTTTTGCAAATTAGGCAAAAAGCGACGTTTGGTTTTATTATTGGCGTGAGAGACATTATTCCCGACTTGAGGCCGTTTGCCCGTCACATCACATACTTTCGCCATGATCACTTCCTCAATGCATAAAAAAGAGGGCTTTTATAGCATCCGGGCCTTATTTGGTCAAGTACCCCTTATAGCTCCTGTTCCAATTTAAGCGAATAGAGGCAATTATCGCCCACCACTACATGGTCCAATACCTTCACATCAATATATTCCAAGGCGGCTTCCAGAAAATGCGTCATGGTCCAATCTGCCGAGCTAGGGCGAGGGTTACCGGAGGGGTGATTGTGGGCAAAGATCACGCTGGCGGCATTATGGTGTAGGACTTGGCGAACGACTTCGCGGGGATAAACGCTGGTGGCTCTCAGGCTTCCTCGAAACAGTTCTTCAAAGGCAATCACTTTATGATGGGTATCCAAATAAAGACAGGCAAACACTTCGTAGGGCCGGCCTGACAGGCTGCTTAATAAAAATTGCTCCGTTTCATCGCGACACGCAAGAATGGTTTGGGTTTTTAATTTTTCTTGAATGGCGCGGCGGGAAAGCTCAAGACCGGCTTTTAAGCGGCAAGTTTTGGCGGGGCCGAGGCCTGCGATAGCGTGTAATTCTTCAAAAGAGGCACGCGCCAGGCCCTTTAGCCCCCCGAATTGCGTGATCAATTCCCGGCCTAAATCCACGGCGGTAATGCCTCGACGCCCATGGCCGAGCAGAATTGCAATAAGCTCCGCATCGGATAAGGCATGGCTTCCTTGCGCCATCATTTTTTCTCGCGGCCGCTCGTGCGAGGGCCATTGGGCAATAGTCATCAGTAGATTCTAATCACAGGTAAAAAGTATTAACAATACCGTATTGGACGTCCTCTAAAAAAATCGTTACTCTATGTTTCTTTGTAGGGGCAGACCGTGGTCTGCCCAGGAACGCGGCACAGGGTTTATTATGCGGCACGGGCCACAGACTGTGGTCTGCCCGTGAACACCGCACAAGATTAAGGGCAGACCACGGTCTGCCCCTACAAGAAATTAAGGAAAGGTATGCAATCCATTCAAGTAAAAATTTTGGATCCACGCGTGGGGCGAGAATTCCCGTTACCGGCGTATGCAACAGAAGGCTCTGCGGGATTGGATTTACGTGCTTGCATCGATGGGCCTCTGGAAATTAAACCCGGTGAAACACATTTATTACCCACGGGATTATCCATTTATATTGGGGATCCTCATTACGCGGCTAAAATTTTACCGCGTTCAGGATTAGGCCATAAACACGGCTTGGTATTAGGTAATTTAGTAGGATTAATCGATTCCGATTACCAAGGCCCTTTAATGGTGTCCTGTTGGAATCGCGGCCAGACCCCTTATACCATTCAACCCGGTGAACGAATTGCACAATTAATTTTTGTCCCCATTGCACGCCCACAGTTTGAAATTGTCGAAGCATTTGAAACGACAGAGCGCGGCGAAGGGGGCTTTGGACATTCAGGAACGGAATGATTCAGCCAACACTTCCATTTAATTTACCCGATGTTTTACCCCAGGCGATTTTTCGCGCTTACGATATTCGGGGTATTGTGGAAGAGCAATTAAATCCCGAGATTTATTATGCGTTGGGGCTTGCGATTGGAACGTTATCCCTGGAGCAACACCAAAACACAATTATTGTAGGCTGCGATGGGCGTTTAACCAGTCCCGCCTATACGCAAGCAGTGATCAGTGGATTAATGGCAACGGGTTGTGAAGTGGTCGATATTGGTCAAGTACCTTCCCCTGTTCTTTATTTTGCAACGCATTATTGGCCGTATAAAACGGGTGTGATGGTAACGGCCAGTCATAATCCTTCCAACTACAATGGATTAAAAATTGTATTAAATGGAAAAACATTAAATGCCGGTGCCATTCAAGACTTGTATCACCAGATTCAAGCCAAACGATTTGTAAAAGGGCAAGGCCGCTATCGAGAACAGCCGATTGTTGCGGAGTATATCGATTACATTATTAAAAGCGTGCATCTTAAAAAACCGTTAAAAATTGTATTAGATTGTGGTAATGGGGTAGGGGCTGTTACGGCGCCGAGCTTGTATCGTGCGCTGGGGTGCGACGTGATTGAACTGTATTGCGAGGTGGATGGACGTTTTCCGAATCATCATCCCGATCCGGTGGTGCCTGAAAATTTAAATGATTTAATTGCCGCGGTAAAAACACACCACGCCGATTGTGGTATTGCATTAGACGGGGATGCTGATCGATTAGGCTTTGTGACCAATCAAGGCGAAATTATTTGGCCAGATCGTGTGTTGATGTATTTGGTAAAAGATGTGTTACAACATCATCCCGGTGCCCCCGTTATTTTTGATGTGAAATGCACCAACCAATTAGCGCGTGTGATTGAAGAAGCAGGCGGTGTTCCGATGATGTGGCAAACGGGCCACTCCATTTTAAAAGCGAAAATGCTGGAAGAAAAGGCACCCATTGCCGGTGAATTGTCTGGGCATTTATTTTTTAACGACGAACGTTGGTTTGGGTTTGATGATGGTGTATATGTCGGCGCACGATTGTTGGAATTATTATCACGAGAATATGAAACGTCTTCTCAGGTTTTTCAAGCACTGCCCAATTTGCTCAACACCCCTGAAATGAAAGTCACGATTCCGGATGGTAATCCCCATGCGTTTATGGAAAAACTGGTGAAACACGCACAGTTTGATCAAGCGACGGTTTTCACGATTGATGGCCTGCGTGTCGATTATGGTTACGGCTGGGGTTTGGTTCGCGCCTCTAACACCACTCCGGCGTTAACGCTGCGTTTTGAAGCCGATACGCCTGAGCACCTGGCCCATATCCAAGCCATTTTCAAGTCCCAACTCCTTAGCCTTAATTCCACCCTCAGTATCCCTTTTTAAAAGATAGGGGCACCCTTACCCACTTGAACAAAGCATGACGTTGTATTCGACGTGTTAATTAGAAGATCATTTTAATAAAACCTTAAGGAGATACTGGCATACTGTTCCCAAGGAATAACTCAGAAGGAGAGTACATTTTACATTAAGTGGTTAACAAAAAACCACTTCCAGAGGAAAAAGTGCGTAGTAGAGCGTTAGTCAAAAAGCAGTTAGAAGACAAAGTATTGGGCCTCATTATAGAAGCAGTGGATAGGGAGCAAGAAGACGGATGTAATGAAGAAGGTTTTCGCGCGTTTCGAGCTGCTATTCCCTCCGATGAGATTCCCGTGGATATAATGATTGAGGGGATTCCTTTAATTCATTACGTAGCTGCCGGGGGTACACCGGCCATGCTGGAGTATTTAGTGTGTTGTTGTGGAGTAGATTTGATACGGCGTGATAGTCGTGGTCGTCTTCCCGTGCATCAGGCAGAAGCGAGTGAAAATGAGGCTAATACTCAATGGCTCAGAAAGCATATGGGCATGGAAAGCGCAACGTTAGCATCAGCCAAGTCTCCCGTTGGTTTTCTAGAATTTGGTAAAGTAGGATTTAGAGTCAGCCTGGCTGAAATACCTTCTCCAAGAATAGAAGTAGTGGAAAAGTTTGAAGAGGGAGTAGATTTTTCCTCAGTGGCTTCAGCAGTGTATTCATGCAGCACTAACTCGGTGCATATTTAACAGTTCTCGCTACTGTTTACTCCAGGCGAAAACTTAACGGCATTATTCAAATTAATTTAAGAAAACCTTAATATTTGTTTGGTATTTTTTCCGCTTGCGATTAAAAATCGTTTAAATTATCGTGTATAGTTTTGTTTTAACGTTCAGTGGTTGAGTTAACAATCACTTCCAGAGGAAAATGTGTCTCGTGTCCCAGCAGTAGAAATTTTAACAGATCAACCCATCAGTCAGCCTACTCCCGAACCGTCTGATCCTACTACCAAGCGATCGGGAATCATTTTGCCAGGTCAAATCAGTCCTGCACCGTCTGATCCTGCTCTATTGCCGAGTGCGAGGTTTGAGCAATGGGTGGTACCTTCTGACCTGGAAATGCTACAGCTGGCTATTGATCATTTTGATTTTAATACGGCCTCGGAATTATTATCTCGTGTCGTCTTGCCAGAAGATGATTGTGACGCTCGCGGCAGAAGTCGTCACACTAAAATGATTGAATTGATTATGAGGCATGTAGGCGCCTATTTACCAAGCGGTGACAATAGTACAGAAATCCCGTTATCTTTAATGCGTCCCCTTTTTCCTCTATTCAAAAGATTGAAGGGTATTCAACCGCTTCATCCCTTGATGCTTTCAACCGTCGCTGACTTAATGGGCATTGCTCGCTTTGAATTGGCCGTCTACCAATTTGTGCGTAGCTTGCTAAAGATGAGCCCTCCCCATATTGCGGAAGCGTTTGAATTTTTGCGGGATTTACCGCCTATTTTTATCAGTGGCGGCACGATTGGTCTTTATGAGCGCAAGGTTTCGCGACAATTACAGCGAGCCATAGCGCGATCGGCATGGCCAGAAGTGCAGAGTCTGGTATTGGCTACAGCGGATGAGGATTTGTTTTCTTCGCTACGGTGGACTCGTGAGATTCTTCCGAGATTAAAAGAATCTGTGCGAGGAATAATAGATAGAAGAAATGAACCAGAATTGGCTGTTTTCTTAGAGCTTTTTCCTTTCCTTGCGACAGAAGCCACTTCGTATTGTCAATTATTACGCCGTACTAGCCTTAAGGATTTACTCACCCGCGCTCGGGAAGGAGAGGTAGGATTTTCCGCTTTTTGTGACGCTATTGGAGAAGGTAGAGAATGGGCTGCTACGGATGCGATGGAAGACGAGGAGGGGGTTGAAGTTCCTATCTTCAGCTGGGTTATGATGCTTGGCAATGAAAGGATGTTAGCGCATGTAGTGAGAGCAGGAGCTGATGTCAATGCAGTTAGCGCGAGTGGGCTTACGCCTACTCAGTATGGAGAAAGAGAAAATCGGCTTGCAAATGTAGAATGGTTACATAATTATCAAAGAACCCAACTTTTGGATACAAGAGCTATGATAGGGTCTCAAGTGGTTACCCAGGAAAGCGCTACACCGCCTTTTGGGCCGGATGATGCAGGGCGAGCCGGAGAAGAAGGTGTTGTGCTATCGGCTCCGGTGGCTGAACGACCGGAAGAGGGTGTGACGTGGTTATTGCAAGGAGCAGAAGAATTAGTCGCTCGACCGACTGCGGCTGTAGGGGCACCTCCTTCTTCTCCTGGGCCTCGTGAGGCATGGGCTAGCTGTGCCGGCCCCACTAGGCCTTCAGAAATCAGTGATCCTTCTCCCGACGGTGTTGCTGCACGAACCCACACAGAAGAAAGTGCTGTGCATCTGAGGCGTCCTCCTCCTTCTCCTTCTCTTCAACGCGGTTCCTCTGCTCGTGCCCTTCTTTTGGCCCCCGTGCAGCAGGCTTCAGAAACAAGAGGAGCTGTTACCATGGATGCTGTTTATTCTCTGGTAGCAGATGTTAGTCAAAGTACAGGGGCTTTGGTAGCTATGGTGTTGCGAGAAAACGCAGAGGGTTTGATGATTGAGGAACGGGAAGGATTTGAAAGTGGTTCTCGCCGAGAGCGAACTCCGGCTGAAACGGCTCTTGTTCCTGCTGCTCCTGCTCCTGCTCCTGCTCTTGCGCTGTTAGGAGCAGGAGGTGCTAGCGTTCCTTCGCCTGCGATTGAAACAACGCCGAGGGCTGCAGAGGAAGGGCGGGTTCAAACAGAAGCTTCCCATGACACAGATTTGCTCGAGCAAGAGGGTGTTATTCACTTTGGCCCTTAACGCAACGCTGCCTTGACCCCCTTCTACAGCCCCGGTACAGTACCTGCAAAAAGGGAGTCGTATGCGTATTATCACCGCCAATCTCAATGGCATTCGTTCTGCCGCAAAAAAGGGATTTTTTAAATGGGTGATCGATCAGAATGCCGATATTATTTGCGTGCAAGAAGTGCGAGGCCATCTCGGTGATTTGCACGAAGATGTCTATAAAATTGCGGGATATTACGATTATTTTTGTGAGGCTGAAAAGAAAGGCTATAGTGGAGTGGCTATTTATTGCAAAATCGAGCCGGATCGAATCCTTCGAGAATTGGGGTGGGATCATGCTGATAAGGAAGGTCGCTATATTCAAGTGGATTTTGGCTGTTTAAGCGTCGGATCTTTGTACATGCCCTCTGGCACGAGCGGCGAGCATCGTCAAATAATAAAATTTGATTTTATGGCACGGTTTGAAAAATGGCTTAAAAAAATGCAAAAAGGGGGCCGAGATTTTATACTGTGTGGGGATTGGAATATTGTTCACACGGCGCAGGACATTAAAAATTTTAAATCCAATCAAAAAAACTCGGGTTGTTTACCGGAGGAGCGTGCGTGGTTGGATAAATTATTCGGCAAAGAATTTAATTGTGTGGATGCGTTTCGTGTAGTGAATCAAGGAGCGGATCAGTACACGTGGTGGTCTCATTATGGTCAAGCTAGAGCGAAAAACGTAGGGTGGCGTATTGATTACCAAGTGATCTCACCTTCCTTAAAGCATAAGGTAAAAGCAGCGCAGATTTATAAAGCCGAAAATTTTTCTGATCATGCGCCTGTCATTATTGATTATGACATTAAACTTCAAAAACTTGTTTGAAAAACCAACCCGCTGGTCTGTTATAGGCCATGTGGCCATTTTAATTTTGCTTTTAATTGAAATGCCATTACCCCATTCATTTAGTGATCATTTCGCAGAGCCGCATATTATGGAAGCTCATGCTGTTAATTTGAAGCCTGTTCACCCAACGACATTATCAGCAACCCCTTCTTCGGTAGAATTGCCTGAGAAAAAAGAAATAGCAGAACAAAAACGGGTATTAGCCGTGCAACAAGAGAAAGAAAAAGCCGACAGTTTAGCTCTTAAAAAACAACAAGCAGAAGAAAAAAGGAAAGCCTTTGCCTTGGAAAAACAAAAAAAATCTCTGGAACAATTGTTAGCGCAGAAGCAGCGAGAAGCCGAGCAGAAAAAACGCTTAGCCGAAAAAGCCCTTGTTCAAAAAGCTCAAGTGCTGGCAGCTCAAAAATTGCAGCAACAAAAACACGCCGCATTAGAAAAGCAAAAAGCGGATTTATTAAAAAAATTACAGGCCAATGCATTGGCTGCTGAAAAAAAACATCAGCTTGATCAATTAAGATCTCAACAAGAAGCCTTAGTGAAAGCGGCGTTACAGAAAGAAACCGAGGCATTGAATCGGCAAGCACAAGCAGCACGCCTTCGTAGTATTATGGATGAATATAAGGCAAAAATTTTAGCCGCCATTGGGGAAAATTGGTTGGTGCCCTCTGGCATCGCGCCGAATTTATCCTGCCAATTATTAATTCATTTAGCGCCCAATGGGACGGTGTTGGGGGTGGAGTTACTCCGGACGAGTGGGGATACGGCGCTGGATCATTCGGCAGAAACTGCTGTGATGAAGGCTTCGCCTTTGCCTGTTCCTCAAGAACCAGGTGCATTTGATCCCTTTCGTGAGTTAAAATTGACTGTGAAACCAGAAGAAATAGTTGGTTAAAAGTTTTAAAAGCATTTTGAATACATCCCGTAGGGGGCGACCGTGGTCGACCCGGGAACGTGACACAAGGGTTAGGATGAGGAAGGGCAGATCACGATCTGCCCCTACGAGGAGAAGGATTTTTTCTCTTCCTGTAGGGTCGCCAAAGTTGACTCGGAAATTTAGCCCGATAAGAAGGAATTATTATGTTTAAAAAAATTACAATCATTGCTTCTTTATTAAGTGTGAGCACCTTAACACACGCCACATTAGATTTGGAATTAACCCAAGGCATGAGTTCTGCGGTGCCATTGGGTTTAGCGCCTTTTTCGCAACCGGATGTGGGGGTTCCAGGCGATGAAACGTTTACGCAAGTGATTCAAAATGATTTAGAACACAGTGGGCAATTTCGTATTATTCGTCCGCAAAATGGGTTGTCTATTGCTTCCGTGAATCAATTAAATTTTGAGCAATGGCGTCATCTCAATGTCAATGATGTGGTAATTGGGCAGCTTCAAAATCAAGGAGGTAGCTATAACGCTCGTACGAGCTTAGTGGATATTTATCACAATCCTACTCAAACTCTCAGCAATAGTGTTTTAGATCAATGGACATTCAATACACCGCCTGCCGGTTTACGACGGTTAGCGCATCGAATCAGTGATGTGATTTATGAAAAATTAACGGGTGTGAAAGGTAATTTTTCTACGCATATTGCCTATGTATTGGTGCGTCATTTAGGACGAGGTCACGATCAGTATCGTTTGGAAATGGCCGATGCGGATGGGTTTAACCCCCGGCCTTTATTAACGTCTTCGGAACCGATTATGTCGCCGGTATGGACACCCGATGGTCGTGGTATTGCCTATGTTTCTTTTGAAAATCATCGTGCCGCGATTTACGAACAAGATTTAGCGACAGGCGGCCGTCGCAAAATCAGTAATGCCCCGGGTATTAACGGAGCCCCCGCTTTTTCACCGGATAAACGTCAAATGGCGTTGGTGCTAAGCGTGACAGGTCAACCAAAATTATATTTATTAAATTTATCCACTCAAAAATTAACCCAATTAACGTCGGGGCCCTCGATTGATACAGAACCGGCCTTTTCTCCGGATGGACAATCCCTTTTATTTACCTCGGATCGAGGGGGTACGCCGCAAATTTATCGGTATGATTTGCGATCGGCTCAAATGGAGCGCATCACCTATAGCGGCAATTACAATGCGCGTGCGGCTTATTTGCCCAATGGCCAATCTATTATTATGATGCATCGAGACGGTGATGAATTTGGAATTGCTAAACAAGATTTAAGTACCGGTCGTGTGACGGTGTTAACACCCATGGGTCAAGACGAATCACCCAGTTTGGCACCGAATGGCCAAATGGTGTTGTATGCGACACGCAATAGTGCAGGACGCGGTGTTTTAGGAATGGTCTCATTGGACGGACGCGTGCGATTACAATTGCCGTCTGATTCCGATTGGGAAGTGCAGGAGCCCGCTTGGGGCCCTTAACCACCCTCTGGTGCCTAACATCTCGACGTGCTACTCTTCTTTTTTACATTAGGAAGGAGTTGAATATGAATCATCGTTCATGGCGTGGTTTACTAGTGGCAGGTGTGTTGGGTTTAAGTGCGTGTCATCATCACGTAGATGAAACAGCAGGTGCCGATCAAACAGGCCAAGACGGTACGCAAACCTTTGGCGTAAACAGTGAAGGTGGCTACGATGAAAGTGGTATGCACCACAACAGCACGAATGCCCCCGAAGACCAAGTGTATTATTTTAATTATGATGCCGATGGCGTGTCGACAGATGATCGTGCGGCCATTGATGCGCAAGGTAATTATTTAAGCTCACATCCGGATGCGAAAGTGCGGTTGGAAGGAAACACCGATGAGCGGGGCTCGCGCGAATATAATATTGGTTTAGGATGGCGGCGTGCGCAAGCGGTTCAGCGTATTTTAGAACAAGACGGGGCCTCTTCAAAACAAATCGCGGTTGTCAGTTATGGTAAAGAAAAGCCAGCAGATGCCGGCCATACCGAAGCGGCGTGGAAACTTAATCGTCGCGTTAATTTAGTGTACGAGGCAAAATAACGTATGAAAAAAGGATTATTAGCCATTGGAATGGCGTATGTGGTGCAGGGCGTATGGGCGGATACCGTAGCCCCTGTCGAAGATATTAATACTCGATCATCAGCGGCAGCTCCTGTTCAAGAAGCCACGAGTGATAGCATGGTTTCGACCGCGGCTGTTACACCTAGCCCTTCGCCTATGCTCGACACGTCTTTGATGACCACCGAGCAGCGTTTAACCCGTTTAGAAAATCAATTAAATAATCTTACGAAAATGAATTTGCCGCAGCAGTTGAGCGATGTGCAGCAAGAGCTTCAAAAGCTCAGTGGTCAACTGCAAGAGCAACAACGTGATTTAAAAACCCTTAATGATCAGCAACGCAGTTTTTATCAGGATTTAAATCAACGTATTGATCAAATGAAAAATTTAATGTCGACGTCGGAAGAGGCGATGCCACCTACGTCGCCTAAATCGACAGCTCCGCCTACGCCTTCCACCGCAACCGTTTCCAATGGAAATAATAGTAATTTAGACACGAAAGAAACGGCCACGTATCAAAATGCCTTTAATTTGCTGACACAGCGGCAGTACGATAAAGCCCAAGCAGGGTTTCAGACTTATTTGACGGATTATCCAAATGGACGGTATGTGGCGAATGCCACGTATTGGCAGGGTGAAGTGTATTTAACGCAGAAAAAGAATGCGCAAGCCGAAAAAGCCTTCCAAACCGTGGTGACTCAGTTTCCACAAAGCGATAAAATTTCAGATGCTAAGTTGAAATTAGCGATGGTGCATTTAAACCAAGGTAAAAAAACCTTGGTGACTCAAGAGCTCACGGATATTAAAAAACAATATCCCAACACTACTGCCGCCCAATTGGCTAGCATTCAATTGCAGCAGCTGCAAATTCAAAAATAGAAGAGAATCTTCTTCCCTTTCGTAGGGGCAGATCGTGATCTGCCCGTGCTCAACGATAAATCTTGTGCCACGTTCTCGGGTCGATCACGATCGACCCCTACAATAAACTTTAGTTGCGCTATGGAATAGACTAACCCTCCAGGCTAAACTTACCCCTTGAATTTTATTTACTCGACCCCATTTATTTTTTATCCTAATAACGGAGGCTCTCCATGCGAATGGATAAATTTACAACCGCTTTTCAAGATGCATTGGCCAACGCCCAATCGATTGCTGTTGGCTGCGATCATCAAATGGTCGAGCCTATTCACGTGATGAAAGCCATGTTGGAGCAAGAACATTCCAGTGTTATTCCATTACTTTCCCAGGCAGGCGTCAATCAAAATCAATTGATTGATCGATTAGATACCACTTTGGATCGGCTTCCCCAAGTGCAAGGCACGGCCGGTGAAGGGCGTGTTTCTCCAGAATTAGTGCGATTGTTAAACCTCACTGATAAATTGGCGCAGAAAAAAGACGACACCTTTATTTCTTCCGAGTTATTTATGGCCGTCGCCGCAGACGATAAAGGAACACTAGGTGACATTTTGCGCCAAAGCGGTTTAAATAAAGCCTCCTTAGATCAAGCCATTCAACACATGCGAGGAGGAAAAGCGGTGGATAGCGCGAGTGCAGAAGAGATGCGAGGGGCTTTAAAGAAATATACTATTGATTTAACGGAACGAGCGTCATTAGGCAAATTGGATCCTGTGATTGGCCGTGACGATGAAATTCGCCGCACTATTCAAGTATTACAACGTCGTACCAAAAATAATCCCGTTTTAATCGGAGAACCGGGTGTAGGAAAAACCGCTATTGTCGAAGGATTAGCTCAACGAATTGTCAATGGCGAAGTACCGGATGGTATTCGTAACAAGCGGGTATTGGCACTCGATATGGGCTCCCTCATTGCCGGCGCAAAATTTCGGGGTGAATTTGAAGAGCGATTAAAAGCTGTTTTGAATGACCTTTCGAAGCAAGAAGGTCAAGTGATTTTATTTATCGATGAAATTCACACGATGGTGGGTGCAGGCAAAGCAGAAGGAGCGATGGATGCAGGCAATATGTTAAAACCCGCTTTAGCGCGGGGTGAATTGCATTGCATTGGTGCCACGACGCTGGATGAATACCGTCAATATATTGAAAAAGACGCCGCGTTGGAGCGTCGTTTCCAAAAAATATTAGTAGATGAACCCACCTTGGAAGACACCATTGCCATTTTGCGAGGCTTAAAAGAGCGGTACGAGGTGCATCATGGGGTCGATATTACCGATCCCGCTATTGTGGCGGCTGCTACTTTATCCACGCGTTATATTACGGATCGCCAATTACCGGATAAAGCCATTGACTTAATCGACGAAGCTGCCAGTCAAATTCGAATGGAAATTGACTCTAAACCGGTGGAACTTGATAAATTAGAGCGTCATTTAATCCAACTAAAAATTGAACGAGAAGCGTTGAAAAAAGAAACCGATGAAGCGTCCAAAAAACGGTTGCAAGATTTGGAAACAGAAATTAATCAAGAAGCAAAAGAATACGCGGACCTAGAAGAAGTTTGGAAAGCTGAAAAATCCAGTCTTCAAAGCGAGCAGCAAATCAAAGAAGAACTCGAACAAGCCCGCATCGAATTAGAAGCAGCCAGTCGAGTGCAAGATTTAGCGCACATGTCAGAGTTGCAGTATGGTCGAATTCCAGAATTAGAAAAAAAATTGAAAACAGCCAGTCAACAAGACAAAAAAGACAAACATCAATTATTACGCAATCGTGTTACCGAAGAAGAAATCGCCGAAATTGTTTCCAAATGGACAGGTATTCCTGTAGCTCGTATGTTGGAAGGCGAAAAAGAAAAATTAATTCGTATGGAGTCGGTATTGCATCAAAGCGTTATTGGACAAGATGAAGCAGTCAAAGCAGTGGCTAATGCGATTCGCCGTTCGCGAGCCGGTTTGTCGGATCCTCATAGACCTATCGGTTCTTTCTTATTTTTAGGGCCGACGGGTGTGGGAAAAACCGAACTGTGCAAAGCTTTGGCCACGTTTATGTTTGATACACCCAATGCGATGGTGCGTATTGATATGTCTGAATTTATGGAAAAACATTCCGTTTCCCGGTTAATGGGTGCACCGCCGGGGTATGTGGGTTATGAAGAAGGCG
Organism: Coxiellaceae bacterium; assembly: GCA_035290065.1. GTDB lineage: Bacteria > Pseudomonadota > Gammaproteobacteria > Coxiellales > Coxiellaceae > DATDVD01. Next base: position 12,864 of record DATDVD010000128.1, read on the forward strand.
GTTATTTAACCGAAGCCATACGTCGCCGTCCCTACTCGGTAATTTTATTGGATGAAATTGAAAAAGCCCATAACGATGTGTTTAATATTTTATTGCAAGTGTTAGACGATGGTCGTTTAACAGATGGACAAGGTCGTACGGTAGATTTTAAAAATTCGGTGGTTATTATGACCTCCAATTTGGGGTCTCAAATTATTCAAGAATTTGCAGGTGAAAAATACGAGGAAATGAAAAAAGATGTGATGGAGGTAGTTTCTAAGAGTTTTAGGCCTGAGTTTATTAATCGCGTGGATGAAATGGTTGTCTTCCATCCGTTAAAACGGGATCAAATTGAAAAAATTGCAGGCTTACAAATTGAGCGCGTCAAAAATCGATTAGCCGATCGCAATTATCAGTTAGACATGAAACCGGCTGCGATGGAATTTTTATCGATGGTGGGGTATGACCCTGTTTACGGCGCAAGACCGTTAAAACGCGCTATCCAACAATACCTAGAAAACCCTTTAGCCGAAGAGATTCTCGCCGACCGATTGTTGCCCGGTAAAAAGATTGAAGTCAGCAAAGGAAAAGACCGCCTACTCTTTAAACAACCGTAGGGG
>DATDVD010000129.1:0-12925 GCA_035290065.1 Coxiellaceae bacterium
AAATACGGTTGAATTAAATAACCCCCATTGGCAAATACAGCAAAACCGCGTGCAATTTGTAAAGGCGTAACGGTGCCACTTCCTAACGCTAATGATAATGACGTCGGTAATTTGTTGGGATCAAATCCAAAACGAGCGACATAATCTAACGTATACGGCACGCCGATGGATTGCAATAATCGAATGGAAACTAAGTTGCGAGAATGTGTCAGCCCTTCTCGCAAACGCGTCGGACCATTAAATTTTAAATTATCATTTTGGGGGCGCCACAATTCATTCTCGCCGGAATCTTCCATCACAATGGGCGCATCGTTAATCACAGTGGCTAATGTATTGCCTTTTTCTAAGGCAGCGGAATAAAGAAATGGCTTAAAATTAGAACCCGGTTGTCGTTCTGCTTGCGTCGCACGATTAAAGTGGCTGTTTTTAAAACTATAACCACCACTGAGCGCTTTAATGGCTCCATCGTCTGGATTTAATACAACAATCGCACCTTCCACGCTGTTAGGAGGACGAATACCATGACGCTGATTATACGCATCGAGCCCTTGTTGCAACGCCGTATAAGCGACTTCTTGTAATCGAGCCTCTAATGTCGTCCTTACTACAAAACCGCCGTTATAGGTTTCATCTTCTCCATAGCGGCCCACTAATAATTCACGCACCATTTCGGCCACGTGCGGGGCGTGGACTTCTACCGATTGATCATGATAACTCTCTGTTAAAGGCGCTCGAATGCCTTGCTCATAGGTGGCTTGATCGATATAACCCACTTCTAACATTCTTTCTAATACGTGATTACGTCGCTCGAGCGCAGCTTTGGGATTGCTAATAGGATTATTAGCCGAAGGCGCTTGAGGAAGCCCCGCTAACATCGCCATTTGCGCCAGTGTTAATTCTTTTAAGCTTTTTCCATAATACACATGAGCAGCGGCTTCAACTCCATACGCATGATGACCAAAATAAATTTTATTCAAATACAACTCTAAAATTTTATCTTTACTAAAATCCCGTTCGATTTTTAATGCTAATAAAATTTCATTAAATTTTCGCCAAACGGTTTTTTTTCGGGATAAAAAGAAATTACGAGCTACTTGCATGGTAATGGTGCTCGCGCCTTGCACTTTGCGACCGGAATGTACCACCGCTTTGAGGGCACGTCCCAATCCCACTAAATCCACGCCAGGATGATGATAGAAACGATTATCTTCGGTAGCTAATACGGCTTGAATCATTTGAGGAGGCACTTGATCCAACGGGATGGGCATTCGGCGTTTAGTGCCAAATTCACCGATTAATTTTCCATCCGACGTGTAAATACGCAGTGGCACTTGCAAATGCACGTCTTTTAGCGTTTCAACATCGGGTAATTGCACTTCAATATAGGTGTACGCTGCTGCCATTAATAAAATAACGGTAAAAACTAAACTTAAGAGTGTTAATACCCCGTGATTGAAAATTCGCCCGAACAATTGTGTATCCTGCTCTCGATAAATTCTTAGTAATTATAACATACAATCGTTCAAAACACGGTATTGCCAAATGAGTGGAAGACCCTAGAGTGGAACCATGTGGTTTAAAAAATCATCTTACATTGGAGTGAGTGTAAAAGAGGGGCAGTATTACCCTTGTCCAATGGTTTGGTGGAACAAACAAGCCATAAAACCACCCGAAAAAGAATTTCTGACGGATCGAGGTAGGGCCATTTTAGCGGTGCCTATGTATGAGGTTTTTCTTAGCCAAACTGTTTCTCCCCCTTCTAGCCAGAGTAACTTATGCACCACGACAGGGCCTTACCAATTAAACGCGAGTATGGTGTCAACGCAACTGGAAAAGCATCGTCAGGCGTTACAAACTGCCGGTTATCGGGTGTTAGCGATGGAACCCGAGCTTTTAAGTCTGATGCGGCTTGTTCGTTATCGCTATCCGATGTGTCAAGAGTACTGGTTGGTGGATGAAAGTCCTTTTCATCGGCTTTTAGCCCGATGGCACAACCATCAATTAACGTATGCCTGTGAAGGGCTTAACGGAGCTGGGGGGAGTCCCGTATGGGAGCTTTTTCCAGAAGTGTTAGATATTTCCTCACAGTCCTCGACGCTTTTTTGCACGTCTACGTCGTTCTTATCGTGGCCTACTTCCTTAAAAGAATGCGCACAATTCTTAGGGGGAAAAGAGGCTGATTCGCGTGAACAACTGATTGCGTGGGGAGCCGCTTTATGGAAACACGTCTCAATTGGCTAAAACCTGCCTCGAGTATTCGAGTAAAAATCAGTGTTATCGGACTGTTGATAGCGGCATTCGTGTATGGATTTAAAACTCAGTCTATTCCCGGCCTATATACCACCTCACACTGCCCTTCGGGTATAGTACTTTCCCAGTTTACGCAGGAGATTGTGAAACTGTTAACGTCTCACCCCTTGAAAGAAAAAATTAAAACAGTGGAATTCCATCAAGGTGTTTTAACACTGACGAGTGCCCATCAAAAAATAGCTCAAACCATTCCTCTAGCTTCATTGTGTTTATCAAAAAAAATGGTATTGCAATCACTCACAACCCTGGCGCATCAATCTCATTTAACGCAACTTCAACTCGATTCTACTCAACCTCACCACGTTGTATTGAAAGCCGTCGGACATTGGCATGAATGGAAGCACTGTTTTCAACTCGGAAAAAATATCAACGTGCATCAAGTGCGATTAGAACCTTTTTCTGCCCATTTTATTAAGGTCACTCTCGATGTTGTCACGTCCTAACGCCTTAATCATTTTGTTAGGTTTATCGTATTTTTTTGTTAGCGGAGCTCGTTTATCCGACAATCCCTTTGAAGAGCCTTCTGAAAAAATAAAGACGGCCCTTCTCCAGTATCGAACGTATCATTTGTATTATGAAAAATCAGATACTTTATTTAAACAATTGAAACAAACACAACAAAGTTTATTATCCAAACAAGGAAAAGCAGGCTTTGATGCGCGCACAAATAATGTGTGGGTTATCGATGATGAAACCCATCTTCAGCGAATTCAACAGTGGATACACTTAATTGATATCCCGGTCGAAAAAATTCTTATAAAAGCTAAGATTGTTAATTTAACTAAAGAGGCTCTCAATGAATTAGGTATTCAGTGGGGAACTCAAGCCGTTTCTTCGTATCACGAACAGGGCTATCAATGGGATTTTTCAGCCTCCACGAAGGAAATGAATTCTTTTCATTTTCCTATTTTTAAATTACCGTCTGAAACTATTTTAGCTTTGCATCTAAAAGCATTAATTCAAAATGGTCAGGCTCATCTTATTTCCAGCCCAGAATTATTAACCAATGATGGGCATTTGGCCGAAATCGAAGCCGGCGAAGAAATTCCGTATCAAGAGCGAACCGGGGAAGGAAATACTTCCATTGCTTTTAAAAAAGCCGTGGTAAAACTTCGAGTTCAACCCACGCTCACCCCTCAACACCACATTTTGCTTCAACTCACTGTTACGGCCGATCAAGTGAGCCCGCTCAGTGTGCAAGGCGTACCTGCTATTCATACGCAAGCCTTAACCACAGAAATTTCCGTAAAAAATGGAGAAACCTTAGCCTTAGGCGGTATTGTCGAAAAGAAAGAATCGGAAATGCATACGGCCATTCCAGGGCTCAGTCGTATTCCTTTGTTAGGGTTTTTGTTTCGTCAGCAGGAGCAAGAACAGCAGCAAAATGAATTGTTTATTTTTATCACCCCGGAAATTGTCAACTCCTCTTAGTCGCTTGGATGAAGGCGACTAGCACGGGAAAAAACTCTATGCTAGACTCCCTGCTATGCGTATTATCTCCAGTTTATTTCTAATAGTGGCGATCAGTTTGGTAAGCTGCAGCACACCGGTGCTACCTGTTCAAGAATCGGAAACTTCCCCCGTTTTTTCTGCTCCTTTAATTCTTCAAACCTATGGAATTGGCAAGAATCCCAAAAATGGTCAATTCCAAATTGCCATCCCTAGGGCCCTAGGATCTTTACAACCGCAGGATGTTCAAAAAAACATACGAAAAACCTATACCTTTTTACAATTTGGTCCTACCGCCACGAATGACACTTCCTTCGTCGTACAAGTCGGTTTACGCGGACAAGTATCGCTGGATGTATTTAAAGCCTTTTTATTACCGTGGATGGTAAAAGATGCCGAAAAAGTTCAAAGAGCGCCCATGCATTTAATCCACGCCAGCGACATTCAGTTATTCGGAAAACCCGCGGTCTATGATGTGTACGAACAAACAGTCACAGATCACGCAAACGCTCTCACCGGGGTTAAAGAATCCTTTACTTATTTCCATGTGGTTTATTACGTGGATTTTGGTAAATACAGTGCACTTTTCTGGATTCAAACGAATCAATCCGATGCCCAAACGGCGATTTTAGATAATCATTGGCCACCGATTGAGGAGTTTGTGCAGTCGTTAAAAATTATACCCTATCAACGCGCTCGCTAATCGCCGCGCGCAAAAACCATGCAATACTCCAATGTTTATCTTATCGGCCCCATGGGCGCTGGCAAAAGCAGTGTGGGGAAAAAACTGGCCCTCTTGCTTAAAATGAATTATATCGACATTGACGAAGCGATTGAACAAACGACGGGCGTGAGTATTGGTTGGATTTTTGAACGCGAACAAGAAAGTGGATTTCGACTGCGTGAAGCACACATGATTGAAATACTTACCCAACGTAACAATATGGTTCTTTCCACGGGAGGCGGAGCCGTTCTCCTACCCTCTAATCGTCGCTGTTTACGCCAAACGGGCGTGGTGGTCTATCTAAAAGCCACCCTCTCTTGTCAATTAGCGAGAAGTCTTTATTTTAAAAATAAACGGCCTTTATTAGCGGGTGAAGATCCTGAACAAAAACTACGTGCTTTATTCGAAACAAGACAGCCTCTTTACGAAGAAATAGCGCATTATTCTATTGAAACTGATCATAAGTCTATTCATACTATTGCTCGTTTAATTGCGAAAAAAATAAAAAACCACCCACCCTTACCCTGCCTATGAAACCTTTTACTTCCTTAGTAGCACAATTTCACCACCATAAATACCCTATCTTTATCGGTAAAAATATACTCACCCCTGACTGTCTAAGCCCTTATATTCAGGGAACCCAGGTGATGATGGTGAGTGATGAACGCGTAGCCCCTTTATATGGAGAAGCAGTGCGTCACGCTTTATCTTCTTTTCAAGTTGATACTTTTATTATGCCTGCTGGAGAACAACACAAAACTATTGATACCTTTCACCAACTCTTAAATGCCTGTGCTGAAAAAAATCACCGCCGCGATACGACGTTAATCAGCGTAGGGGGCGGAGTGGTAAGCGATATGGCCGGTTTTGCTGCCGCTTGTTATCATCGAGGTGTGGCTTTTATTCAAATTCCCACGTCGTTATTGGCTCAAGTCGATGCCTCTATCGGGGGGAAAACAGCGGTTAATTTAGATCAGGGGAAAAATTTAGTCGGCGCTTTTTATCAACCTCATGCCGTGTTTATTGATTTAAATTGCCTCTCTACCTTACCCGAACGAGAATTTCGTGCAGGCCTTGCTGAAATTATTAAAATCGCGCTGATTCAAGACAAACCCTTTTTTGAATTTCTAGAACACCACTGGTCTGCCATTTTACAAAAAGATCTGCGCATTCTTCAGCAGACTATCCAAACGGCCTGTGCGCTTAAATTAAAAATTGTGATGCAAGATGAAAAAGAAGCAGGGCTTCGAATGATTTTGAATTTTGGCCATACACTGGGTCATGCTATCGAACATCACTGTGGCTATGGAAATTGGCTGCACGGCGAAGCCGTCAGTGCGGGAATGGTAGGTGTACTTAAAGTATGTGTAAGCCGGGGCTATCTTTCGGAAGATCCTCTCCACCGCGTGGAAACCCTATTAAAACAGGCCAATTTACCCACCACCTTACCAGAATCGTTGCAATATGATACATTAGTAAACACGATGATGAGGGATAAAAAAGTGCGGGCCAATGTTATTTCCATGGTTGTGTTAAAAGGCATCGGTGAAGCCATCATCGTTAACGATATTAGCCCCCAGGAATTACAAGCCCTGCTTAACCAAAAGGAATTGGCTTATGAATAGGCAAGAAAAACCCCTTCAACAGTTACTGAGCTTTCTCCAAGGCAGCGAGCCTATGCTATTGGTGATCGGCGAACCAGATTCGGGCAAAACGCGTTTAATTCAAGCCTTTTCGGCTCATCGGTATTGGCGTATGCACGTGCTCCAAACCAAGGGCCATGCAGGCCTTACGGAAGAGGCCCTCCTCAAACTGATCGCGGAAAAATGGGGCTTTCAATTATCCACTCGCTCTTCCTCTGATCACCGTCATCTCAATGAGCTGATGGATAAATTAGCCGAAAAAGAAGATCCTTATGTGATTATTATTGATGATGCGGACCAATGCCCTCTGGAAACATTAGCCGCTCTTTCCTATCTCGCCATTCACCAACCCGATGGCTACCTAACGTTGCGCATGGTGTTATTGGGACAACCCGAACTGCAAGAAAAAACCAACCGATTAATGCCCCACAATGCTGAGTGGCCTATGCCATTGTTGTATTTAGAACCCGAAGAATATCCCGATGAAGAGGAGGAAGAGGAGGAAGAAGAGTTGGAGGATCAAGAAGTAGCTGCTTCGCACTATGAATTAGCAGAGGAAGAAGAAACCATTCCCTCAGGCCCTGCTTTTCAAACCACTCCTGCGTTTGAAACCCCTACCCCCGGTTATGTGCCAGAACCTACTTTTTCAGAGGCATTGCAATTTCGCACGGAAGATCCGATTGAACCTCATGCCAGCGGAGCTGCCACTATGCACCACGCGGATCCTCTCGGGTTGGAAGAGGATCACGAGCACGAAGACGAACCCGACTTTAATTTAGAAGGTCGCTCTTTTTACGAAAAACACCGCGTGAAAATTATCAGCACGGTGTTATTGGGGATTGCATTGTGGATATTGTACAGTGTGAATCAGCATATAAGCGAAAGCTCCGACGTAGCCGTCAATGCCCCCACACCGGTAGAAGTGCAAGCGTATACGCCGCCTTCGGAGACGAGTGGAGAGGCTATGCCCGCCGCTTCTGAAATGCATGCATCGGCAGCCGTAGAGCCCACGCCTGTTCCAGCGCCGGTGACCGAAGTGTCCACGGCTCAAGAATTTAACACGCCCACGACAGCACAATCATCGGCTACACCCCAACCCACTGCTGCTACGCCTCCCGTATCCGAAGCGGTAGCTTCTGTGGAGCCAGTAGCCATACCAACAGCAGTGGAAGCACCAACGACTGCACCGTCCGTAGCAGTTCCCCGTGTAAGCACGTCTTCCCATACTAAGCAGCATTCTCATACCGCTGCTGCGAAAACTAAAATGGCTGCTTCTCATCGAGCTACTATGCAAGCGAAAGCCCATTCTCCTGCTCATGCCACTGCTGCCAATGGCTACACGCTGCAATTAATGGGCCTCTATGAAACCGCCCCTCTCAAACAATTTATCCAAAAAAATCATCTGGCCGGCCGCGCGACTATTCGCCACACGCATTTCCAAGGCAAAGATTGGTACATCTTAACGCTAGGCCACTATAAAACGCCTCAGGAAGCACACCAAGCTATGAGCCAATTACCCGCTAACCTCAAACAAACCCACCCGTGGGTAAGGCCACTAAACTCACTCAAGTAGTAGACGGAAAGAAGGCACGCTGAAAATCCAGCGTGCTGCAATCCCCGTTACAAAAGTTTGAAACGCTTACCATTCCATCTCCACGCCCACGTGTTCTGCCTTTTCAATCGCCTTCGGCTTAATAATTTTTATCCGTCCATGAGCCATCTGAAAGTGTTCTTTTAAAAAATTAACGCACACGAAAGCGACCCGCTCAATTAACTGGAACCGTTGATTTTCCAAATGCTTTACTAAGGCGGTTGAAAGCGCATCATAATCCAACGTATCATTCAAATTATCCGTTTCCCCCGCTCGCCTAAAATCATAAGGAATCTCCAAATCAATTCGTAACAAACGCGGCGCTTCCTGCTCCCAGGCATAAACCCCCACAAACGTATTAACCTCTAATCCTTTAATAAATATTTTTTGCATTTTTCACCTAATTAGCTGTGATGGATTAACGCTCTAATTCTTTAGAGCTCCGTCCAACTGAGAACCCAAATTTGGCATTATGTTTTTTATATTATTACTGTGTTTACTTCAAACTAAATTTATTTTTTAAAGAAACTGAAATCTCGAAGAAACACTTAGTGTTTCTCCGAGATAACAATTTAATGAGAGCAGGTTATACGTGCGAAGGACGGTATAACAGAGCGGCAGACCAGGCTAAAATTAAAGTAACGATTAATTCGAAGCCGATTTTTTTGAAAAGAATGCTGAAATCTAACGAACCGCCGGTGTAATACATTAATGCCACGGGCACGGACCACAGCAACCAAATCATGACACCGTAGCGAAAACCTTGGCCAAACCACGATTTGTTTTCCCAGCCATTGGCATAAATCCACACGAAGGCCCAGGAAAATACAAAATAGCCCGCCCACATCCATAGCGTAAAGCTTTGAGCGCCGACGTCATTCCATAGTTTGCTTAAGCCCGTTAAATGAGAGGTCAACATGCCTGCGTGCATGCCCCACTCCAACAAGCTAGAAAGCGCAAATACCGCAATTAATGCTAACCAGAATTTTTTCCAGTTAATCTCTTTCCATCTCAGTAGCCAGTTATTCATAAAATTCTCCTTAATAAATAAAGAATAACAGGGGAAGTATACGCCATAATTCGCAAAAAAGAGAGTACCTTCATCAGTAGCCTAGATTGAGCGCCGCGAGATCCAAACTACCGATCAAAATTTTGGATCGCTAGCTTCTCCAAGTTAAACGGCTATAATAACTTCACCACCCAGAGGGGCCCTACCGCATGAATCCCGATGACAGCCGCTACGACAATATTTTTGAAAGCAAAGTTCATAATTTCGCTCTCCACTGGAAAGCCCGCTTTATTGTAAGCGTTATTATGTTGGGGTTAGCATTGCTAGGCCTCGTGGTAACCGATTTTCGGCCTACCGGCACGTGGGATTATTGGCGGCTGATGGTGCCGGTGTACGCCATTCTAACCATCTCTCTTTCCTGGTATTTGCGTCATAAAGCCCATATCCCCTTGCGGGGGAAAACCATAGGCCAAGATGTACTGCAATGGGTCGGGCTTTTTACCGCTGTTTATCTATTGAGTTTATTAGTAGACGCGGGCATTATGGGCCGTATGCCCGCAGGCTTCGTGGTGTTGACAATGCTGGCCCTCACACTCTTTTGGGCCGGGATTTATGTAGATGCTTCCTTTATGCTAATTGGCATCACTCTCGGATTTTTAGTCGCGGCCGCGGGGCTTGTTACCGCTTATCTTTCGGTGATTATGATCCCCGTGGTAATTGTCGCATTAATTATTATACTCTTTATAGTAAGACGGACTCACCCTCCGGAATCTGCAGGATAATAAGGATGTTTCGTACATTACGATTTACGCTTGGCGCTCTTGGCGCTTTACTAACGCTCGAAGCGCAGGCTTCCAGTTTACCTTCTCAAATTAATGATCTATTAGAAAAACAACCCTATCCCATTCATGTGGGTATTGTGGTTCAATCCGCTAGCAGCGGAAAAATTTTATACGAAAAAAATTCCGATCAGTTGTTCATGCCAGCGAGTGTGCAGAAATTATTAACCGCCGTTTCTGCACTCTCTTTTTTAGGGCCTGAATATCGTTATGAAACCTTAGCCTTAGCCGATGGCCCTATAAAAGAGGGGGTATTAAACGGCAATTTAGTGGTTAAATTTTCGGGGGATCCTCTCTTATCCACCCACGATCTACGCGACTTAATTAAACAAACTGGTCTCAAAAAAATAACGGGCCAAGTTTATATCGATAATTATGATTATGGCAGCATTCCCTATGGTGCAGGATGGGGATGGGAAGATTTAAGCTATGCTTATGCCGCTCCTATGAATGCGATCATTATCGATAACAACAGTTTTGTAATGGATATTATTCCCGGGGAATTGCATAAACCTGCCAAACTTCAGCCGCGCCTTCCACCCGATGTCATTAAAGTAAACAACTACTTAATTACCACCACGGGAAAAGAAACCTGTCCCATTACGATTTATAGCAGTCAACACAACGAATACGATATCAATGGCTGCTTAGAAAAACGATTGGGGGTTCAACATCGTGAGCTGGCGATTCGAGAACCGGCGATTTATGCACGCTACACCTTGATGCATGTGCTTCGAGAAAATGGCACACAAGTGAATGGCGATGTAGTGATTCATTCCGTGCCTCCTCAAGCCACGGTCATAGCGACCCATTTTTCACCTCCTCTACGCCTATTGGTGAAAAAAATGCTAAAAAAATCTGACAATATGATTGCGGATTCTTTATTAGAACGATTGGGTGCGCAATATTTTAAATCGCGCGGCACGTGGATTAACGGATCCAAAGCCGTTAAAAGCATTCTCACCCATGCCACCGGCATTGATTTTAGCCACAACCTGATTGTCGATGGAGCAGGCCTTTCGCGTTACAATTTACTCACACCACTGCAATTATCCAAAGTGTTGGATTATGGGTACAAAAATCAACATATTACAAACGAATTATTTGAAGCATTGCCTATTGCCGGGAAAGACGGCACCTTAGCCTACCGTATGAAAAACTTATTGCATCACACCGATGTGCGGGGGAAAACAGGTACCATGACCGGTATTAGCGCACTTTCCGGCTACATTCGAACACGAGATGACACGTTGATTTATGTCATTATGATGAACGATTATGTAGGAAAACCTAAACGGTATAAACATTTACAGGACGAGATTTGCAAGCTATTGGTTGAATACGGTTATTGAGGAAAATTATGTTTCGATTTGGTGTTATTGGCAGCCCCATTACTCATACAAAATCCCCTCAAATTCATCGCGCGTTTGCGAAACAATTTTGTTTGCCTCTTCTCTATGAACCTATTCATGCTCCTAAAAATGAATTCCAAAAAACACTGCTCAAATTTCAGCAAAGCGGTGGATGCGGCTTAAATGTCACTGCTCCTTTTAAAGAACTGGCTTTTTATTTAGCCGATGAAAAAAGTGATGCCGCCTTCCGTGCAAAATCCGCTAATACGTTAAGTTTTTTACCCAATGGAAAAATTATCGCGGACAATACCGATGGCATTGGCTTTATTACCGATTTAACGGAAACCTATCAAATTTCTCTCAAAGAGAAACGAATCTTAATAGTGGGTGCTGGGGGAGCCGCGCGGGGTATTTTGCATCATATTATTGCTCGTCAACCGTCGGCATTAGTAATAACCAATCGGACGTTGGAAAAAGCCGAGCGTTTAGCCAAACTCACCTCGCGAGCAAAAGCCTGTAGTATTCATAACCTACACGATGAAAAATCCTTTGATGTGATTATTAATACATTAATCCGTGATATCGTTGTTTCGCTGCCTCCCACCCTCTGTCATGAAAAAACGGTGGCCTATGATGTGAATTATGATCGAAAAACAACGCCGTTCTTACAGCAAATGACGTCGCTCAACGCCCTTCAACGCATCGATGGCAAAGGCATGTTGATTCAACAAGCGGCTTTTTCATTTGCGTGTTGGACGGGTGTAATGCCCGATACAGAAGCTGTGTTCGATTCTTTAGAGTAAGTACGCATTTTTCAATGCTACATAATTTTCGGCACTTTCTTTTAAAAAAGCTCGTTCTTCCTCCGTTAGGGGACGGACACATTTTGCTGGTTGCCCCAAATACAAATATCCATTTTTTAGGCGTTTATGAGGTGCTACTAAACTGCCTGCACCGATCATGACGTGGGATTCTACATGCACGCCATCCAATACAATGGCACCCATTCCAATTAAACACTCGTTCTCAATCGTACACGCATGCAACGTGACGTGATGTCCCACCGTCACATCCTCACCTATCACCACGGGAAAACCTGCTGGATGCAGGTGACTTGGCCGCGTGACATGAACGACCGTCCCGTCTTGAATATTACTGCGCGCTCCTACACGGATGGAATGAATATCGCCCCGCAACACCGCGTGAGGCCACACGGAACTCTCTTCACCCAATTCCACGTCACCTATCACCACGGCAGACTCATCCACATAAGCGGATTTGGCGATGACAGGATATTTATGCTGAAATACTCTGATCATTACTTCTCACTCCAAGTAGCACAAGGGGGGCTCCTTTGCGTATAATACCTCTTTAAAAAAGGAATATCGATGAACGCTGATCACTTACCTCGCTTTAGTCAAATCCATCCGGATACCCTGGTGGAAGAATTAACCGCCCTATTAAATCACAATCGCAGCGCTTTAAATGCCTTATTGGAGCAATCAGGGCCTTACACCTGGGATAATTTAATGGCTTCGCTGGAAGAGTTAGACGATAAATTAAATCAATTTTGGTCGCCCGTGGGTCACTTAAATTCAGTAAAAAATTCAGAAGCCTTACGGAAAGTTTATAACGAGTGTTTGCCCTTATTGTCGGATTATTCTACCGAGATTTCTCACAATAAAAAACTATTTGAAGCTATTCAATCCATTCACGACAATGCTGATTTTCATTGTTTGACTATGGCTCAACAAAAGGTGATTGAAAATAATTTACGCGATTTTAAATTATCAGGCGTAGCTTTGTCTGCAGACGACAAAAAGAAATTCTCGGAATTGGTGAAACGCTTATCGAATTTAACCACCAAATTCGAAGAAAATGTATTAGATGCTACCCATGGCTGGCAGTATCACGTCAAAGAAGAATCGGTATTATGCGGATTACCCGATCATGCCATTGCTATGGCTAAACAAAAAGCCGAAGAAGACCAGAAAACAGGCTGGTTATT
>DATDVD010000130.1:0-14008 GCA_035290065.1 Coxiellaceae bacterium
TTTCTACCGCCAGATGCCGGAATTAATCCAAAATGGTCACATTTTTATTGCGCAGCCTCCGCTGTATAAAGTAAAAAAAGGGAAGCAAGAACAATATCTTAAAGATGACGAAGCCCTGGAAACCTATTTGTTGCAGGTGGCATTAGAAGACGCGAAATTATTCCCGGGGCACAATGCCCCTTCTATTTCCAGCCTAGCGTTGGAATTACTGGGGAAAAGCTATTACACCATGCACCGTAGTCTTCAACGCCTCAATCATCGCTATCCTAAAGCAGTGGTAGAGGCGTTGTTGAAAAGCGAAGTCTGTTTAATGCTCGAAGACCTTCGCCATGAAGTTAAAGTAACCACCTGGGCTAGCCAATTTGAAGCTCTTCTTAAAACTTCCTGCAAAGAACAGGGGGTTAGCTACCAAGTAAAAACCAAATTAAACCCTGAAAACCAATTAATAATCCCGATTATTACATTATTCACGCACGGAATAGGCAAAGTCTACGCCTTAAGTGAAACCTTTTTTGCCTCAAATGACTACAATCAACTTGTTGATTACAAAACAAAAACGGATGGATTATTAACCTCGGATTCTAGTATAGAAAGGGACGATAAATCCCACCCTATTTCCACGTTTGCCCAAGCTATGGAATGGTTATTAGTCGAAGCAAAACGGGGATTAAGCATTCAACGTTATAAAGGCTTAGGGGAAATGAATCCCGATCAATTATGGGAAACTACCATGGATCCGGAAACACGGCGTTTATTAAAAGTTACCATCGAAGATGCCATCCACGCCGACCAGATTTTCACTACATTAATGGGCGACCAAGTAGAACCTCGTCGCGCCTTCATTGAACAAAACGCCCTTGAAGCTGAAAATATTGATATTTAATGGCGATTACTCTTTCCCCGTAGGGGCAGACCGTGGTCTGCCCGAACCTTGCACTTGATTTAAACCCCGCAAGGGCAGAGCACGCTCTGCCCCTACGATTTTCAAGCCAAGTAAATAATCGAGAAATATATTCTTCCCCGTAGGGGCAGACCGTGGTCTGCCCGAATTCCATGATAAACTTTGTGCTGCGTTCCCGGGCAGAGCACGCTCTGCCCCTACGGTAAGATCATAAAAATAATCTCGGTTAATATTTTATAGGAGGCGGAAAAGGCTATAGGTTAGTGTTTGCGTCGATTTTGTCTTTATAATCTCTAAAAATTCATGAAAAGCGTCGATCTTGGTTTCATTAGGATATTCTGCGTAAAGAACTCCTTCTTTACACAATAGGTTTTCAGTCCGTATCCACTGAATAGCCTCTTGCAACAGCCGGCTATGGTAGGGGGGATCCAGAAAAACTATATCAAAAGGAGCCCGTGATGGAAGGGATAAAAGGGGAAATTGCCCCTGAATAGCCACTATATCCAACGTTCCTAGGCGCTCGGCGTTTTTATTAATCGCATTTATTATTTCGCGGGATTGATCCACTGCCACCACTTTAGCGGCTCCCCGAGAAAGCGCTTCGAAGCTTAGGGCACCACTACCCGCAAATAAATCTAAGCAAACTGCCCCCTCAATATAAGACATCAACCAATTAAAGAGTGTCTCCCGTACTCGATCATGGGTGGGGCGTACGCCTTCTAGCACCGGAAAGGTAATTTTCCGGCTCCGCCACTTCCCCCCAATCACTCGAACTTCGCTCATTCTCATTTTCATGCTCGTACGCTACCGAGGGATCTTGTGCTTGTAAAGGATCGTGGCCTTCATGGCCTTCAAATGTTAGGATTTCCCCATGTTTAATTTTCTAAAGCCCAAACCAACCAACACCCCGGTTGAACCGAGTGTCGTTATCTCTCCCCAAAGCTGGCGAGAAAAATTAAAAGCCGGTTTACAACGCACTCGAGCTCAGTTCACCCATCAATTAGCCACCCTTATTCTCGGAAAAAAACAAATTGATGAGGGCATTTTCGAAACGCTCGAAAATACGTTAATTATGGCCGACGTCGGGGTAAAAACCACTCACCTTATTCTGGAACATCTTACTCAACTAGTAAAACGTAAAGAATTAAACGATCCAGAAGCACTAATAGGCGCTCTAAAAACGCAATTAATTTCTCTTTTATCTCCTTATTGCCAACCATTAGTTCTTAATAGCTCACCCTTTGTTATCTTAATGGTGGGGGTCAATGGCGCAGGCAAAACCACGAGTATTGCTAAAATAGCGCATTATTTTCAGGAAAAAAATAATTCGGTTATGTTGGCGGCGGGCGATACTTTTCGTGCCGCTGCTGTAGAACAATTACAAGTATGGGGGGAGCGCAATAGCGTACCTGTCATTGCACAACACACGGGCTCGGATAGCGCATCGGTAATTTTTGACGCCTTGCAATCTGCAACCGCTAAAAAAACCGATCTATTAATCGCTGATACAGCAGGACGTTTACATACCCAACATAATTTAATGGAAGAGTTGAAAAAAATTAAGCGCGTTCTAAAAAAACAAAATGAAGCGGCGCCACACGAAGTCATGCTGGTGTTGGATGCAAGCCAAGGACAAAATGTTTTAAATCAAGCAAAACAATTTCACGAAGCCATCGGTATTACGGGAATTACATTGACTAAATTAGATGGCACAGCAAAAGGCGGCATTGTATTTGCTATTGCGGATCAATTGCAATTGCCCATTCGTTTTATTGGCGTAGGCGAAACCATCGATGATTTAAAACCTTTCAGCGCGGAAGACTACGTAGATGCTTTGTTTTAAAAAGGACTGGCACTGTGATTCAATTTAATCATGTCACCAAAAGTTATGAAAATGGCCAAGTAGCGGTTAACAACATCAATCTCACGCTGGAAAGTGGAGAAATGGCCTATCTCAAAGGCCATTCGGGGGCAGGTAAAACAACCCTATTAAAATTGATTATGATGATTGAGACGGTTTCTCGCGGCCAAATTATCCTCAATAATGAAAACATTTCACGGGCCCGAGGCGAGCGAATTGCTTATATTCGGCGACAAATTGGCATGATCTTCCAAAATCCGCCTTTATTGTTTAATCGTACCGTTTTTGAAAACGTTGCTTTACCATTGATTGTGGCGGGCTATAGACCCAAAGAAATTAAACGGCGAGTCAACGCCGCCTTAGATAAAGTGAGTTTATTGCATAAACAAAACTCTTCACCCAGAACCTTATCCACGGGCGAACAACAGCGCGTAGGAATTGCCCGTGCCGTCGTAACAAAACCCTCCATTCTATTAGCCGATGAACCTACCGGCAATTTAGACCCTGAGTTGTCGGCTGAAATATTAAAATTATTTGAGGCCTTTAATAAAGTAGGTGTGACCGTATTAATCGCCACCCATGATTTTTCATTGATTCAAAATACTTTCCATCGGGTAATTACCTTAGAGGGCGGTCAAATTATTAAGGACAGTCACCATGAATTCAAATGTGCAAACACCGTATCATAAAAATGCTCAGACTAATAAATATTCTTCCCTCACGCAATTTAGCATGGATCATGTACGTGCCTTTTTATTTGCATTAGGAGAAATTGTAAAAAAACCCTTTGCCAATATGTTAACTCTTTCGGTGATTGGAACCGTAATGTCATTACCGTTTGGCTTTTATTTGTTATTAAGTAACTTTCAATTGATCAGCCAACATTGGCATGGGCGCCCAGAAATTTCTTTGTATTTAAAAAGCTCGGCGCCACAAATCGCGATTGATCAATTGATAGAATCCTTAAAAACCCAACCCGCTATTAAAAGCGCACGGTATATTTCTCCCGAAGAAGGATTGCAATCATTTGAACAATTTACACAAATGAAGCATATTTTATCGCATTTATCTCATAATCCGTTACCCGGTGTTATTTCCGTAGAACCTCAACAACAACTTTCTCCTCAAGCTTTAAATGCATTGGCGGAACAATTAAAGCCCTTGGGAATTGTAGACAATGTACAGGTGGATTCGGTGTGGGTAAAACGATTGTATTATTTGGTTCAAATCGGCGAGCGGATATTTTATACGCTCACTTTTATTTTTAGCATTGGTGTCGTATTGATTGTAGGAAATACCATCCGTCTTATTATGCAAAAACACGCTCAAGAAATTCTCGTGATGCGATTAGTGGGGGCTACCAAGGCTTTTATTCGTCGGCCTTTTTTATATCGAGGGTTTTTTTATGGGTTATTGGGCGGTATTCTAGCGTGGCTGCTGGTGAGCATTCTCTTGCTTTGGCTTTCTAATCCCCTGCAACAATTGGCACAAAGTTATGGCAGCACACTCTTGCTCAAAGGGCTTAATTGGGAAACGGGGCTGGGTATTCTGGGTATTTCCAGTGTGCTGGGTTTAATGGGGTCTTGGGTGGCACTCCGTCAGCATCTCAAAGCCCCTGAATCGGTTTAAAAATTCTAGCACTCCCAATAAGAGAGTGCTAGAATTGCTCCCATGACTCACGAATTACAGCGTTATTCTGCCGCTCTATCGACGGGTTCACTAGGATCTTATATTCATTGGACCAATCAAATTCCTATTCTCACCGAACAGGAAGAGCAAAATTTGGCTCTAAAATTACTTGAATTCAACGACTTAGAAGCAGCCCGCCGCCTGGTAATGGCCCACCTTCGTTTTGTGGTGAAATTGGCCCGGGGGTATTTAGGCTATGGTTTGCCGTTGGCCGATCTTATTCAAGAAGGCAACATCGGTTTGATGAAAGCTGTCAAACGGTTTGATCCTAAAAAGGGTGTGCGACTAGTGTCCTTCGCAGTTCACTGGATTCGAGCAGAAATCCACGAATTTGTCATTCGTAACTGGCGTATTGTAAAAGTGGCCACTACCAAGGCTCAACGAAAATTATTTTTTAACCTCCGGAAAATGTCTGAAAAAATGGGGTGGCTAAGCAAAGCAGAGGTGGAAGCCGTTGCCGAAGAGCTCAAAGTAAAACCCGAAGAAGTTCGCCATATGGAATCGCGACTTAGTGCACCGGACGAGTCTTTTGATGCACCGCAGGACATGCCAGAAGACGAATTATTTATGGCGCCTTCTCAATACCTAGAGGACCAACGCCCCAATCCTGAGCACCAATTAACCGCCTCCAATTGGATGGAGTCGCAAGAAATTCGACTGCAAGTTGCGTTGGAAACCTTGGACGAAAGAAGCCAGCATATTCTACGCACCCGCTGGTTAGATACCCACAAATTGACCTTGCAAGATTTAGCTGCCAAATACCATATTTCTGCCGAACGTGTTCGCCAACTCGAACAACAAGCCATGAAAAAATTGCGTGAGCAATTAGCCGAATAATGATACAGTAGGCGCCTCTTATTACGTCTGTCCAAAGGGGATTTTCATGAAATTCGAACACATTATTTCCGTGGGTGTTTTATCAGCGGCTTTGGCTTTTAGTGCTAACGCCGATGCCAATAGTTTTTCTGCCACACAAACAGCCGATATTCAAAAAATCGTTCACGACTATATCGTGAATAATCCCACCGTCTTAGTAGAAGCTTCTCAAAAATTGCGCGAACAAATGCAAGCCAAAGAACAAAAAGCCGCTTTATCGGCCATTGAATCTAATAAACAATCCTTGTTCAATGACAGCGCTTCTCCTATTGCCGGAAACGCTCAAGGATCGATAGTGATTGTAGAATTTTTTGATTATCAATGCGGTCATTGCAAAGAAATGGGACCTGTGATTGATCAGTTCGTACAAAATAATCGTCAAATAAAAGTTATTTTTAAAGAATTACCTATTTTTGGCGGAGATTCTGAATTTGCTGCTCGAGCGTCTTTAGCGGCTTATAAAATAGATCCACAAAAATTCGTCGCCTTCCACAATGCGCTAATGAAAGCCAACAATCCATTAAAAAATGAGGATGTTATGAAAATAGCAAAATCGTTAGGATACGACAGTGGCTCGTTGAAAAAAGCGATGAGCTCCGCCGATGTAATGGATCAGTTGAAAAAGAATTTTGCACTGGCTCAGCAATTAGAATTAGCCGGCACTCCTGCTTTTGTGATTGCCAATGGCAGCTTAACAAAATTCCAATTTGTGCCGGGTGCTGCACCTGCCGCACAATTGCAAGACCTGATCCAAAAAGTCAGTTAAATTTCATCCCCATTGTAGGGGCAGACCGTGGTCTGCCCTTTCTTTCATTTAAATTATCCGCTAGATTTCGGGCAGACCACGGTCTGCCCCTACATTTTAAATTTTCTGTCAAACACCTCCCATTTTTATACAGCTATTTCCCAGTAGCACTTCAATGCGCTATGATAGCGCCATGAATTTTCAAGACATGATTTTAACGCTCCAACAATTTTGGGCGAGACAAGGGTGTGTCATTCTCCAGCCTTATGATATGGAAATAGGGGCCGGTACGTTCCATCCAGCCACTTTTTTAAAAGCCATTGGGCCCGAGCCTTCTTATAGCGCGTACGTTCAGCCCTCGCGTCGTCCTACCGACGGACGCTATGGGGAAAATCCCAATCGAACACAACATTATTATCAATTTCAAGTCGTGTTAAAACCTGCGCCAGACAATATCCAAGAACTTTATCTTGATTCCCTAAAAGCCTTAGGGATTGATCCCTTGAAAAATGACATTCGTTTTGTGGAGGATAATTGGGAGTCCCCTACCTTAGGCGCTTGGGGATTGGGATGGGAAGTATGGCAAAATGGCATGGAAGTCACGCAATTCACTTATTTCCAGCAAGTGGGTGGATTGGAGTGTCGCCCCATTACGGGTGAAATTACCTACGGCTTAGAACGATTAGCACTTTTCTTACAAAACAAAGATTCTTGCTTTGATTTAATTTGGACCCACACACCCGCCGGTCCTGTGACGTACGGCGATATTTTTAAACAAAATGAAGTGGAAATGTCGCAATTCAATTTTGAAGAAGCCAATACCACCTTTTTATTTAAACAATTCGATGCTTATGAACAAGAAGCCGAGCGATTAATTGAAAAAAACTTGCCTCTTCCCGCCTATGAAATGGTATTAAAATCTTCTCATACGTTTAATTTATTAGATGCGCGTCATGCGATTTCAGTAACCGAACGGCAAGCTTATATTTTACGTATTCGAAAACTGGCCTTTGCCGTGGCCCAAGCGTATTTTAATTCGCGAGAAAAATTAGGATTCCCCTTAGTAAAAGAGAAAAGTAATGAACGCGCATGATTTTCTATTTGAATTAGGGTGTGAAGAATTACCCGCAAAAGAATTACCCGCCCTGGCACGTGCGCTGCAAGAATTAACCACCCAAGCATTAGAAGCAGCGGAACTTTCATTTGAATCCCTGGAAACCTTTGCTACTCCTCGACGTTTAGGCTTATTGATCAAAAATCTTGCTGAAAAGCAGGCGGATCGCACCGTTTCTCGCCAAGGGCCTCGTTATGAACAAGCATTTGATGCCAATGGAGCCCCCAAATTATCCGTATTAGGTTTTGTAAAGGCGTGTAACGCGTCGTTAGATGATTTGGAAATTAAAGACACGAAAAAAGGCAAAGTGGTCGTGTGTACATTTAAACAACCGGGTGCCAAGACGGTGGATATATTAGCTGAGTTGATGGAAAAAGTGGTTAAAGCACTGCCCACTTCTAAAACCATGCGGTGGGGGCGGGGAAAACACAGTTTTTTACGGCCGGTTCATTGGCTCGTGATGTTATATGGCGATACGGTGGTTAAAGCAACTTTGTTTGGAAAAGCAGCCGGTCGAGAAAGTAGGGGCCATCGTTTTCATTCGCCTGAAAAATTCACTCTCACTAAACCTTCCGACTATGAAACGCTTTTGGAACAGCATTATGTTCTTGCCAACGTAGAAAAACGACGTCGACGCATTCAAACGCAGGCGTTAAAAGTGCTACCTTCCCCTCAACACCAAGTCATTATGGAAGATGATTTGTTGCAAGAAGTTATCGGCCTGGTGGAATGGCCTGTTATTTTGATCGGTGAGTTTGATCCTCGTTTTTTAGAAGTGCCTAAAGAAGTGCTGATTTCCGTAATGAAAACGCATCAAAAATGTTTTCCTGTCACGAATGCTACGGGAAAATTAGAGCCTTATTTTATTATTATCAGCAATATTGATTCTCGCGATCCCAAACAAGTCATTAAAGGTAATGAACGAGTAGTGAATGCGCGATTATCGGATGCATTATTTTTCTATGAAACCGATCGTAAAAAAACGTTGGAATCCCATTTAGAAGCACTCAATACTGTAGTTTTCCAAAAAGGGTTAGGTTCCTTAGGCGATAAAATAGCTCGTTCAAGCCTGTTAAGTGACCATATGGCAAAGCAGCTAGAAGCCGATGAAAAATTAGCCAAACAAGCCGGCGAGTTATCAAAATTTGATTTAATGACCGATATGGTAGGCGAGTTTCCGGAATTGCAAGGCACCATGGGATATTATTACGCCCTCCATTATCATACTTCCAAAGCCGTGGCTGAAGCCATTCGAGAACAGTACTTACCTCGCTTTAGTGGAGATGTTATTCCCCATTCTCTTCTAGGCGCGATCGTAGCATTGGCAGATAAATTAGATTTATTGATAGGAATTTTTGGAATTAATAAGCAACCCAGTGGCGATAAAGATCCCTTCGCACTGCGTCGAGCAGCCGTGGGTATTATCCGTATTTTAATTGAGAAAAAACTGCCGTTAGCTATAAAAGAATTGCTAAAAAAGTCTAAAACTACTTATAAAACAAGCCTGCCCAATAAAAAAGTCATCAATGAAACCCATGATTTTATTATGGATCGCTTAAAAGCTTATTATGCTGAAAAAGAGATTCCCTTCGATATTTTTGAAGCGGTGCGCACGGTGAATCCACCCCATTTATTAGATTTTGACAAACGTATCCAGGCGGTTCGTGTTTTTAAAATGTTAAAGGAAGCCGAAAGTTTGAGCGCGGCTAATAAACGAGTCAGCAATATTTTAAAGAAACAATCTTCTCCCAAAGTGTCACCTAAAATTGAGGTGAAATTATTTCAAAGTGATGCAGAGAGGACCTTGCATCGAATGATTCAGCAAAAAGAAGCGATAGTCTCTCACTTGCACGAAGCTCAAAAATACGCGGATGAATTAAATGCATTGGCTGCCTTAAAAGAGCCGATTGATATGTTTTTTGATCAAGTGATGGTGATGGATAAAGATCCCAAGCTTAAAAATAATCGCCTGGCACTGCTGAGATCTCTTCAACACCTTTTTTCCCAAGTCGCCGATCTTTCTTTACTTCAATAAATCTCCTCTTCTTTCTTGGTAGGGGCAGACCGTGGTCTGCCCATTCTTTCTTTATGATAAACCTTGTGCTGTGTTCTTGGGCAGACCACGGTCTGCCCCTACGGGGAAGGAAAGGAAAGGAGGGTGTCATATCTTGGGGATTTTTATCCACAATTTCCGTGCATAAAGATGGTACAACAGGCGAATAACCTGCGTAGTACTCCGGGATAAAAAACTATCCTCAAAGTTATCCACAATTATCCACAGTTTGTGGCAGTATCTCCGGGCCAATTAGCCACATCAATGAATTTAATATAACCTAATGATAATTATTAAATAAAATGGCTTATCCACACCACTTTATGTCCCTCATCATCATCACTATTATCTTTTCTTAATATATATTAATAGTAGTTGTCGTGTAGTTATTCACTTGACAGAGTAGGGTTTTGCTTTTACCATGGCCGCTCTTTGAAATCAGGGGAAAGGGGCCCGTCATGCAACGTACATTTCAACCCAGCCGCATAAAAAGAAAGCGTACTCACGGCTTTCGCGAACGAATGAGCACTAAGGCAGGCCGAGATGTTATTAAACGTCGTCGTAAAAAAGGCCGCAAACGCCTTAGCGTTCAATAATTCATTGAATAAACTCACTTTTTCAAAAGATCGTCGCATTCGACGTACGGACGAATTCAAGCACGTTTTTAGAACCCATCAGCGATTGGTTATGCCTTATTTTACCGTGCATTACTCTCCCAACTCCCTTTTAAACCCACGCTTAGGGGTAGTCTGTTCTAAACGAACCGCTAAATTAGCCACGGACCGTAACCAATTACGTCGGTGGGTAAAAGAAACCTTTCGTCGGCATCAAAAAACCCTGAAAAACATGGATTTTGTCGTGATCATTCGGGAAAATGCTGTAAACGCGAAAAAAGAGGCGTTTCAAACATGCTTAGAACAGCTCTTTGCGGGCTCCAATCGTTTCCAAAAAAGCTAAGTTTGGCGCTCTTGGCCCTCTATCGAGGGTTGATTAGTCCGCTAGTAGGCCCTCGATGCCGTTTTTATCCCTCCTGTTCGCTTTATATGAAAGAAGCGATACAAACCCATGGTTTTTCAAAAGGCCTTGGACTGGGGGTGATACGGCTGTTAAAATGCCATCCTTTTCATCCTGGCGGATGCGATCCGGTACCTCCAGTAACTCATAGGAATCATCATGGATATTAGAAAGCTTATTATGTATATGCTGTTGGCCTTTTTAGGCGTGACGCTCTGGAACACGTGGTCCCAGGATTATCCGCCAGCTGGGCAATCGCTGCATGCTGGAGCAGACCAAGCCTCGGCCCCTGAATCCTATGCACCGCCGACGTATAATCCAGAAGCCGCCGCTCACTATGTGAAAACCGGTGGGCAAAGTGGTGCTCAGCCGACTGAAACCCTTTCGCCGGTGCCATCCGATCGGTTGATAACGGTTAAAACCGATGTGTTAAGCGTGGCGATTGATCGTTTGGGTGGCAGTATCGTTAGCGTAGAATTGCCGACTTATCCCGTTTCGTTGGAAGAGAAAAATACGCCCGTACGAATTTTGACCGATAATCCTAATCAATTGTATGTGGCACAAAGTGGGATCACCAATATTGATTCGGTGGAGACCCCTCACCAAAGCATTTTGTATCAATCAGCAAAAACAATGTATGTGTTAGGGCCGAATGAAGTCCAAATCAATGTAATATTAACCGGAAAAACCCCCAATGGTTTAACCGTCAGTAAAACGTATCAATTTCATCGCAATCAATATGTGATTACGACGAATATGTCAGTACAAAATACTATGGGTAAACCGTGGGAGGGCAGTTTTTATGCCCAATTAAAACGCCGTAATGTGCCGCCTGAAAAGCACGGATTTATGCAACCGCAAACGTACAATGAAACCTCTATTTCTAGCAAAAAAACACCGTATGAAAAAATAAAATATAAGACTATGGATGATGCAGATTTAAGTCGGGATATTGAAGGCGGTTGGTTAGCCATGCAGCAACATTATTTTGTGAGTGCATGGATTCCTGAAGAAAAACAAACATCCCATTTTTATTCTCACGTGAGTAATCCGACAGAAGGAAATCTTGAGCAAAAAATTTATACGTTAGGGTTCGTGTCGCCACAAATGACATTGGCACCGGGTACTACGGCCACAACGTCTGCGCAATTATATGTAGGCCCCGAAGTGGAATCTCGTTTAAAGGCTGTGGCGCCGGGATTGGATTTAACGATTGATTATGGATGGCTATGGTTTATTTCAAAAGCCCTTTTCTGGTTGTTGAATGAGATCAATCATTTGTTGGGTAATTGGGGCTGGTCGATTATTATGGTGACGGTTCTTATCAAAGGATTATTTTATAAATTATCCGATTCCAGTTATCGTTCCATGGCAAAAATGCGAAATCTTGCGCCGAAATTAAAAAGTTTAAAAGAACGATATGGCGATGATAAGCAAAAATTAAGCCAAGCAACGATGGAAATGTATCGTAAAGAAAAGGTAAATCCATTGGGGGGCTGTTTGCCGATGATTGTGCAAATCCCTGTGTTTATCGCCTTCTATTATGTGTTATTTGAAAGCGTGGAATTGCGACAAGCCCCCTGGATTTTATGGGTTCATGATTTATCTGTGCACGATCCTTATTATGTACTTCCCATTTTGATGGGTATAAGTATGTTTGTGCAGCAAAAACTCAGCCCCACACCACCGGATCCTATGCAAGCCAAAATGATGATGGCGCTTCCCATTGTCTTTACCGGATTGTTTTTATCCTTCCCGGCGGGATTGGTATTGTACTGGTTGGTCAACAACTGCTTATCGATTTTGCAGCAGTGGTATATTATGAAAAAGTATCAGTGATATTTTTTCATGTAGCCTGGATTTTCGCGGTACTCCATCCAGGCTACGCGTGGAGAAGGTCAAGATGAGTCATGATAAGGATATTTCCGACGAAGATCGCGAGCTGTTCCAAGAAGCGATGAAAGGAGTAAAGCCTTTAAAACCTCATGGCAGCAAGGTATTTCCACCCTCTTCTTCCATTCCTATTCGCCGCTCCCTTCTTGCGGATTCTCCAGCATTCCCCGTTCATTATTCCCTTAGAGAAGACATTGGTCCCGAAGAAGTGATTGCTTATGCCAAAAATGGATTGAGTGAAAAGCAATTGCGGGAATTAAAACGGGGGCCAGTAGCGATTGAAGCCACGTTGGATTTACATCAAATGACCGTGGATGAAGCGCTTCAGGAAACGCAGGCTTTTTTACATCGTGTGCGTGCGCAAGGAAAACGCTGTGTTCGCATTGTGCATGGTAAAGGGTATTTATCCAAAAATAATAAGCCCCTTTTAAAAAGCACCTTAAACACCTGGCTTCGAGAACAGCCCTTCGTGTTGGGATTTCATTCCTGCCAAGGGCGGCATGGGGGAGCTGGGGCCGTATATGTGTTGCTAAAGATGGATCTCGAGTAAGAATTTATACCCATCAACCTACCGGGGACGTTATTCTTATAAAAAAGGAATTAAAAATTTATCACTCTCAAACAGAAGAAAAACAGCCCGTAAAATTTTTTAAAAAAGATTAGTAAATACGATAAGCAAAAAATCATTCTTTCTTCTCGTGAAGCAGGGTTTATTAAGCACCTGGTATTGGGCAGATCGGCCAAGGAAATAGCCCGTTTATTATGACACTGAAACTCTTGATTGGGCTATTCGTGTTCGCCCGCGCAAGGTATACTCCCTAGCTTAAATTAGCTAATAAGGAATAATAATGGGCGGTGAAACTACTACGGGAGTTGGGTTTTTTAGAGAATATGGGGCTTGGCTCACAAAAAAAACAGGTCACTATATAGATTGGACTAGAATTGGTGAAAGAGTTGCTGAATCTAGTGGTTTTATTCCCTCTTATTCAAAAGAAGAACTACAAGACAGAGGCATAATTTTACTCAGTACAGTTGCCAGCGGCTTAATTGCTTATGGTCTTCGTAGTGAAAAAGAAAGTGGTTTTACAACAGCAGCATGGACTACCCTCGGTGCTCTGGTTGGCTTTACCGTATCCCATGCGATAATAATTTTACCGCTTATTCAAAAACGCCGTGCCTGTGAAAAACGCTGCCTTGCTATAAACGCAGCCTTGCAGGAACTGTTACTACCTTATCTGGATATCAACATTCATGTACAAGCATTAATTACCGCCATTATGGCTCTATCACTTACCAGCAAACAACGAGGCAATGCTTCATTAACCTGGGGAAAGCGTAGAGGTTTATTAGAGAAATTACTCCAAAATACTAAATCGATTGCATGGGAGGATGAGGGACAACGACAGAAATTAAGCGAGTATTGCAAAGCAGCTATTGCTGCACCAGATTTAGGAAGATTTATCCTTGAAAATACGGTGCTTGACGATATTCCAATGCAGACAGCCCGTTCTTTACCGGCATTACACTAAATAATTTGTTGCTATCTCTATACGTAATTACACTTGCAAGACAGAATTTGAGAGAATATTTTAACACCCCAGTATTTTTCCAACGTATGGATTAATTATGGGCCGTGTAGGGTTTGAACCTACGACCCGCTGATTAAGAGACTCAACAGTTATACATAATATAGCTAAATGTCCGCAACGATTTGAATGGTACGGTTTATTGGGAGGAGATCAATCTATGATGTGCTATACTTTTTTAACCCTATAACTAAACTTAATGGTAATTGGATGTGAGTGTATGCCCAAAAAAACCGCAATAGAAATTTTATTATTTAAGCCAGATCCCGCCATCCC
>DATDVD010000131.1:0-2885 GCA_035290065.1 Coxiellaceae bacterium
TTTACTGTGAGGCACGGGCAGAGCATGGCTCTGCCCCTACGAAAGAGGTTTTTCAATAGACCAGAGTGTGCCGAAGTGGTGGAACTGGTAGACACGCTGTCTTGAGGGGGCAGTGGCCTAACGGCTGTGCCGGTTCGAGTCCGGCCTTCGGCAGGAATATAAAAACAGGGAGAAGGAATGTTAACGAATTACTTTGCAGTTTTAGTTTTCTTAGGGATTGCCCTAGGGATGGGCTGCGCTGTGATAGCCATTGGGCGGATCTTGGGGCCGCATCGTCCTGATAAAGCTAAAAATTCTCCCTATGAATGTGGCTTTGACGCTTTTGATGATGCGCGCATGCCCTTTGATGTTCGTTATTACCTTGTCGCTATTCTTTTTATTATTTTCGATTTAGAAACGGCTTTTTTATTTCCATGGGCTGTTGCACTTCGTAAAGTAGGTTGGATGGGCTTTTGGGCCATGATGATTTTCTTAGCCATTTTAATCGTGGGTTTTGTCTATGAGTGGAAACGAGGGGCGCTAGAATGGGAATAGCAAATCTTCCCAATAACGGATTTTTATTAACCTCCGTCAATCGCATTGTGGAATGGGCGCAAACCGGTTCGATGTGGCCTATGACCTTTGGTTTGGCCTGTTGTGCCGTGGAAATGATGCACGTAGCGGCTGATCGATACGATTTAGATCGCTTTGGTTTAATTTTTCGTCCCAGTCCTCGTCAATCCGATGTCATGATTGTGGCGGGCACGTTATGCAATAAAATGGCGCCTGCACTTCGCAAAGTGTATGACCAAATGGCGGAACCTCGATGGGTGATTTCGATGGGTTCGTGTGCTAATGGCGGTGGTTATTATCATTATTCTTATTCGGTAGTACGTGGGTGTGATCGCATTGTGCCGGTGGATGTGTATGTGCCAGGTTGCCCACCCCCGGCGGAAGCATTGCTCTATGGTGTGATTCAATTGCAAAATAAAATTAAAAAAGCACGACGAATTATTATAGAGAAATAGTAAAAGGAAAAGAGTGTGGCAGATCAAGCAACCTTGCAAACAGCGTTTGAAAAACAATTTGGGGAGGAATTGTCTTACACGTTTATTGAAAGTGATTGCTTAACCGTGGAATTACCGCGCGAACATTTGTTGACAGTTTGTCAAATTCTGCGCGATGAAATGCCTTTTTCTTGTGAGCAATTAATCGATGTCTGTGGCGTGGATTATCAAGAATACGGTGTGAAAGAATGGCGAACACAAGAAACTACGGTGAGTGGTTTTAGTCGTGGTATGGAAATTCATGAAGGTGATTGTGTGGTAATGTGGGAAAAACCACGTTTTGCCGTAGTGTATCATTTGCTTTCATTGGAAAATAATCATCGTATTCGTTTACGTGTATTGGTGGAAGAAAACCAATTAATAGTTCCTTCTGTGACGAGCATTTGGAATGGTGCAGATTGGTTTGAGCGTGAAGCGTACGATTTATATGGCATTGTGTTTGAAAATCATCCTGATTTGCGCCGTATTTTGACGGATTATGGTTTTGTGGGCCATCCTTTTCGAAAAGATTTTCCATTAGTCGGTCGTGTAGAAATGCGTTATGATGCCGCCAAACAGCGGTGTGTGTATGAGCCGGTAACAGTGCAACCTCGTGTAACCGTGCCTAAAGTTATTCGAGAGGATAGCCGTTATTTTCATCCTGAAACCATGCCAGAGACCAAACCAAGCGAAAGAAAAGGATGATCGATGGCTGAGATTAAAAATTACACCGTCAATTTTGGTCCCCAACATCCGGCAGCTCACGGTGTATTGCGATTAATTATGGAAGTTGATGGAGAGGTGATTCAGCGATTGGATCCCCACATTGGCCTTTTGCATCGTGCTACTGAAAAATTAGTCGAATCTAAACCTTTCAATCACAACATTGGGTATATGGATCGTCTGGATTATGTTTCCATGATGTCCAACGAGCACGCCTATGTGATGGCGATTGAGAAATTGTTGGGTGTTGAAGTGCCTATTCGTGCGCAATATATTCGAGTGATGTTTGATGAAATCACTCGGCTGTTAAATCATTTATTGTGGTTAGGGGCGCATGCCTTGGATATTGGTGCGATGACTGTTTTTTTATATTGTTTTCGTGAGCGGGAAGATTTGTTTGATTGTTATGAAGCGGTGAGTGGGGCGCGCATGCATGCGACCTATTATCGCCCGGGTGGTGTGTATCGTGATTTGCCAGACAGCATGCCGAAATTTCAAAAATCGAAATGGCAAAATAAAAATCGTGAAGGTTCATTGCTCGATTTTATTGATGACTTCACGCGTCGTTTTCCTAAATTAGTCGATGAATATGAAACATTATTAACCGATAACCGTATTTGGAAACAACGAACGGTAGGCATTGGTGTGGTGTCGCCGGAGCGGGCGCTTCAGTTAGGTTTTACAGGACCTATGTTGCGAGGCTCAGGAGTAGAATGGGATTTACGCAAAAAACAGCCGTATGAAGTGTATGATCGATTAACGTTTGATATTCCGGTGGGTACTCATGGCGATTGTTATGATCGGTATTTGGTGCGTGTAGAAGAATTACGACAATCCAACCGCATTATTCAACAATGTATAGAATGGTTGCGACAAAATCCAGGACCTGTGATTTCAGATCAGCATAAAGTTACACCGCCTAAACGTGAAATGATGAAAGAAAAAATGGAATCCTTGATTCACCATTTTAAATTATTTACGGAAGGGTATTGCGTGCCTAAAGGGGAAGCCTATGCTGCCGTTGAGCATCCCAAAGGAGAATTTGGGGTGTATATGATTTCCGATGGAGCGAATAAACCGTATCGCGTTAAAATTCGTGCGGCAGGCTTTGCGCATTTAGCGGCTTTAGATGAAATG
>DATDVD010000132.1:0-15864 GCA_035290065.1 Coxiellaceae bacterium
GTGTTATGAACGGTGAGCATTTTAGAGTCCTCTTTGCCAGCCGAGAACCGGTGAGAGCCTTGGAAGGAAGAATGAGTGCACTAGAGGCGCGGTTAGGCTTGGGCATGAATTATAGAAACTAAATTAATTGGGTAACATAATGAGTAACTCTACTTTTAGAAACAAGAATTTTCTCTTTTGGAGTGCAATGGCAGCTTTTGCATTAGCCCTCGTATTTTTAGCGATTAGTATTGGCCTCCCCTGGGATTTCTTAATTCAAGGGAATATCACCCCTTTATTAGAAGGGGCTTCTTTGGGGTTATGGATTAGTAGCACCGTTTTATTAGTAGCAGGAGGGATACTACTGGGAATTAGCCTTTGGGCTACACCTAGCAGAAGGCCAGGTTGGCATGCCAACCCTGTAGGTGCAGCTGGAGCAAGAGCCGCTCTACCCATTCCTCCTCCGAGTGGAGTGATGTCTGCTTCCGATCAAGTGGCAAGATGGGCTCAAATGCAAGCTGATATAACAGCAGCACAGCAGCAACTTGAATCTAGCCGTTTATTTCGAGTAGCCATTCGAGCAGACCTTGTTGAAGCCGGTGCTCAAGCTGGGGCTAGTGTTCAACAGATTACCGAGGGATTTGACCGTATACGCACTAAATGCGCTCAAGCTTTGGAAGCTGAGGGGGCCTCACCGGCTAAGGCAGATGCAAGTAGCGGATTTAGAAACCCAGACGATCTTGAGAATAAACATATTGAAACTTTTGTTGCTAGATAAGGATTTAAAAAGTAACGTTCTTAATAAAAGCTCTTGGATTTAAAAAATTGCGGCGGTTTGTCCTAATTCAATGAGGGAAGGGCTATCGAGCATTAACCCCTCCTTCGAAATAAACTTTTCGATTGCCCACTGAAATTTCTCTTCGAAAGCGACTTTTAAGGCGGATAGTGAAACGGGCCGGTATTTGCTGGGTCTCGTCTTTATTGTAGGCTTGGATGGCAGAGCCTAATTCCCAGGCTACGTGTAGTTTGTCGAGGGCTTGCATGGCAATTAATTCAAATTCTTTTGTGGGGATAATATGGTTTTCTCCGGTAGGAAGGTTAATGATTTTTGCTTTTGCATATAACCCATGACTTATTTTAAGGATGAAGCCTTCTTCTAGGAAGGCATCGAGGGCTCGGGTTAGACGTAGCTGGGCATTGCTGGAAGTATTTTTTACCAAGTCCTTACGGCGAAACACTTCCTCAGGCAAGGATTCAATTTTCCGCCTTAATTTTTGGCGGTAGGAATTATTGTAGTGTTTTGGCATTGGCGTAGGACCTTCACAAAGCGTCAAATATATTCATTTTCATATTATAGAGGAAATTAACCTATAACGTCAAATATATTCATATTAATGTTTAATAGGGTGGAGAAATGGTGGGGCCTGTAATGATTTGTTGTGACAAGTTATTGATTGCTGCGGTAAACGTTCCTGGTTAAGTGTAAATTAATCAATGAGTTAAATGTGGCCTACATGGCTACGAACCAGAAGGTCGGGAGTTCGAATCTCTCCGGGCGCGCCATTTTTAATTAATTTTAATTATGATAGACGAATTAAAAATTCGAGAAATAATCCAAGCTGGTGAAAGTCAGATTGTTGAATTTAAGAGTTCGCTTAACTTGCGGAAAGAAGGTTGTGAAGCATTATGTGCGATGATAAATGCGGACGATGCACAGGGAATGGTCCTTTTTGGAGTTAAAGATGATAAAACAATTTTGGGAGTTGAGCCGGGTAATTTGGATCAAGCTCAGAGAAGTTTAACCCAGCATATTGACGGTAAATTTTTTCCGAAGGATGTTGGGTTAACAATCAATGTAATAGAATTAAACACCAAAAAACTAGTTATTCTTGAAGGGAAAAGATCGCTAAGCACCCCATTTTACGAATATGATGGACGTGTTTGGATCAGGCAGGGGACTGAAAAAAACCAATTAAATAGCGAACAACAGTATAAGCTTAGAATAACTAGAAATCGAAGTTTGCATAATGGACCTTGGAAATGTGATAGCTGTCCCACTTATATTGCAGTTCTTGGCTCAATTAGTGTCACATCTAAGGGAGTGAAAAAGTCCTATAATTGTCCTTGTGGTGGGGAATATTGGCCAGCTATTTAGAATAATCTGAAGTCAACTACCAATGAGATTGAGCATGTAGGTTGGGCTGAGCGATAGAGAAGCCCAACAGTGTGCTTAAGCTAAACTTTCAAAAATATTCTCACTCATCTCCTCAAACATTTTTATCGCCTTCTCAAAAAAAGGATGGTTAGGTTCGTATACCATTTGGTTGATAAATTCCTGCCAATAGACTTTCCATTATTTATTGTTTTTTAGAATAACTATGGCTTGTTTTGAAATTTTTAGGGGGTCAACGACATAATCGATCTGCTTTTTGAACATGCGTCGATCTGTTTCAATAAGGGATTCAATAGGAAATAAGGGGGGTCAAGTCTCTAGTTACTTATTTTAGTGGGGTTATTTTTTTAGAGAAAGTTAAGAGATTGTGTAAACTTTTTATACTTCATGTCATATTTATTAAGAAAAAATCGCTTGGATCTGCTTAAATAAAATAGAACTAGTAACTAGAGACTTGACTCCTTACTTCTGAAGGATTATCTAGCCATATTAGTTAACTGCTGCTGAATACATTACAATTTCTCAATCACTTGCATAGGCAAATAAAGCTTATCCTTTTTTTGAGATGCAAGAGAGATGAAGCCATATTTTTTGTAGAAATTCTTTGCTTGGGCATTAATGGCATCAACAATTACCGCCAAAGAGGCGATTTCTTGGCTATTTCTATAGGCTCGTTTTAAGGCATCTATTAGTAAAATTTCCCCGAATCCTGCTCTTTGATATTGCTTATCTATCGCAAGACGGCCGATCAGTGTGGCAGGTAATAAAGGATAATGAGGTAATTTTTTTGCTACTTCATCCGGCAAATCGGTTATTTCGATAGTAGAAGAAGAAAGAGTGTAATAGCCTATCATTTTATTGGATTCATGGTCATTTAAAACATAGGAGACCGCAATATATCTTCGTTCATCTTGCATGGCTTGCTTATAAATATAAGTATCCAGTGATTCAATGCCACAGGAAAAGCTTTGGCGTTGATGTGATTTATTGAGTTTCTCAATAGAATATTGTTGCTGAGTGAGCGATTCCATTAATCATCTTTCTTCATAAACGCATTGTAACGCTTAGCGGCTTTTTTCAAGGCAGCATTGGGTTTAGCAGGGCCCAGAAGAGTATTGACAAAGCTTTTCGTTTCTTCTGCTGTTAGTGTAATAATCTTATGATCACGAATGACCGCGTGGGCTGCTTCTTGGGAACTACTAATAACGAAATCTGTAATAGAGCGTCCTTGTAATTCTGCAGCATGTTGAATCAATTCCTTTTGGGGGCGGCTCAAGCGAGCTTCCAGGCGTTCAGCCTTGTCTGAGGAATGATTTGATTGGTCGAAGGGTGTGTACATGAAAGCAAACCTTTTAAATTATTAGATAGAATAAATGTACGGCAAATAGCCGTATATGTCAAGTCTCATTTTTTAGGCATGATGTTAATGAAAATAATTGCATAGAATCAGCAAATATAGACTTAATCCCTTTGACATCCACCCCCGCCGGCGATGGATGTGCCGGATCAATAGCCTTTTTAGCCTCAAAACCTGACTTCTTTGCTTTAATATTTCCTTAATAAACAAGATGCATACTAATTTTCTTTATTCAACCGCTATTGGTTAGGAGGGTTAGTTAACATGAGTCGCTCAGGTGCCTCAGGAGGCGGTATTATACCTTTGGCAGGCTCGCCTACGCTGGATGTTATGGAGGCCGTTCAGTATGTAACCCCGCTCTATCATCGTTTTCCAGGCTCCAGTAAAAGGCGGCGAGTGCATGGAATGCTTCATGCCACGCGGGCGATGGTGGCTTCTGTCATCCTCGCCAATTTTCGTTATTTTCATGGGGACAATATCTTAAAGCGAATGTGTGTCACTTTAGAGGTAGATGAAAGTCAGGCCTCTTTTGTTTGGGAGTTGGCTAAAACAGCCGTACTGTTTCACGATATAGGACGAGAAGATGATGGAGTAGACCGCTGGGACCGTAAAAGTGCTGAGATGTTTTATGAGTATGTAATTGGTCAGGACGTTGATCCTTTAGCAGCTAAAAAAGTCGCTGAGGCTATAGCCAATAAAGATTATGGTGCTTATAGAGGTTCTTCCGAATATTGGCGTTATTTTCCCGAGGCTGCCGCGGATTCTCGATGGGTATTGGCTGCCGAGCCTCCTCCTCGAAATGATTTGCAAGAATTTATATACGAAGGTGATTGTCTTGAAATGCTGCGCGTAATGGGGGGCTACTGTTTGGGACTGAAAAAACGAGGATCTCGAGGAGACACTATCTCTATGCGAGAGGCCAGGCAGTTTAACCCCCATTATTTAGGCATTATCAATGCATTAGTTAGAGATGAAGAAGGGGGCGCAATTATTGCCCCACACGTGCAACGATTAATCATGGAACATAGAAATTTAATTGATCAGCAGGGTGATTCCTGGAGGGGTCATTATGATCGCAAAATTAGTAATCAATACGATCCGGTCAAATCGGGTGACTATAGCTTAACTACTCTCGAACGCGTAGTGCAAGATTTAGATCATCACCAGGCACTGCGATTTTTTTATCGGAGTGGTCACCCAGCCGCGTTGGTGTCTTTTGATTGGCGGAAATTCCCCTCTTATTTATATACAGGCTTAAATCCTCGAGAAATGATATCTCCTTTTAGGTTGTCAACCGGAAGGGTTGTTCCAACGTACATGTATTATCGAGGTATTGTTCAACCAAATAGAGTGAGAAAAGAAATAGTACATGCCGGATTTTTTACTGAACAATTTCGACCGGGCTCTGCTCATTCGAAACCCATGTGTTCCATGAGTGTACTACTCACAGGTACACCGACACCTAGGTTGATTGATGCCGTGGGTTATGTAGTTCATTCCGATGCTTTGCACGTATATGATATCGCTGGAGTAGATATGGATACGGATCCCGCTCTCTTTAGCAGTGGGTATTATGCATCGCCTTTGTCAGAAGCAGAAAGGGATGATCGGTTGGGTAGACTATTTGAAACACCAGGACTGCGCTACGGTGCGACGGCCCATAATGAGTGTGTCGTACAACTCAAAGAAGATGTTTCATCGGATGCTTTATTGGGTATTTATTTAGTGCAGGATGGGGCTCATCGAAATTCTGTTATGTTTGATTTTTTTAAAAGGGTTAAAGGAGGGGAATATTTACGAGAGCCTTTTTCTGGGTTACTGCTTTTAAGGGCTTTATTTTTACAAGGTGTGGCTAGAGAAACATTAGGGATAGAATTGCCTATTATTGATTGTAGCTCGACATTACCACGCCCTAGAAAGGTACAATTGGATGAAGATTATGTTCTTAAATTATGGTTGTTGGCGTTAGAACATTTTATTGCAAATCATTTTTTGGAGGCTCTCTTATCCATTCCCGATTTGGGTTTTTTAAAGCATTATATAGTAGGCGATATTAGAAAGGGCGATCAAAGCGTTGATCAATACATGCCGTTAGATACGTATTATTCTCCTTCTCTTAAAGAGCAGGTGAATGCTGGATTGCAAAGAGGCTTAAGCGCAATAATCATTCGAGAGTTAGGAAAACGATCGGTAGCACGTCCAAAAAATTTAGTGCAAGCGGTACTGATGGCTCGATGGGTATTATCTGAAAGTGAAGCCGTAATAGAAATGCTTTGTCAACGGGGTGAATATGAGGATTGGTTGGCATTGGTGGGAAGAAATTTAAAGGATAGGCGTTTTAAGGAGCAAGTCATTCAGGTTATTCAATCCACCGATCCAGAACTTCGGTCATTATTAGTGAGAGTGTGTCGATTATTATCTGCATATTCTCTAGATAGTTTAAATGCTTATTATAAAAAAAGACGTTTACATTTAATAGCAATGATAAAATATTTTTTTCCTAAAGATCTTACGGTACGTAAAGATTATTTGATATTGGTTTTTATAGCGTACTATTCTCTGTGGTCAAATGTAGAGGCTATTGTAAGACTTTTTCCTTTACTATGGGATCAATTGGAATTGGACTATACCCCTGAGGAACTTCGAGTGTTAGTAGAGTTATATACCAAAGTTCCTGTAGATATTGAAATATTTCGAACACGAACTAATGAATATGTGCGACAAATGATGGTGATGGAAACGCTAAGAGCTACTTTAGAAAGGTATACAGTAGACGCAACACGGGAGGCCAGTATAAGAGCGAGTGAGGAATCACTTCAGCAATTAGCAGTTGTAAAAATTATTGAACTTTTATTCGCTATTCCTTCTGCTGCTGCCAGGAAATTGATAACTTATTTATTAAATTTCTATCGCAATCATCCTTTTGATTTCACTCAATCTGAATTGATTGCGCAGTCTGGGTTTAGACGACTTCCATCAGGATTATGGGAAGAAGCTCCTGCTATGCCACCCGCTCCTGTGGCCGCCATTGAAGCAAAGCCCTCGCCAGAAGAAGGGCTCTCCCTTGAAGAACATATCCCTGCATCGGGTCCAGCTTGTAGGTTGGGTTGAGGGTTGAGGGGTGAAAGGGGTCAAGTCTCTTGTTACTTAATAAAAATAAGAATAAGTAACTAGAATCCCCACAAATATTAGCATAGGACTGAAGTGGGCCCCTTCTTTTTGTAGTTGTTTACTTATAAGTGAAAATGTAATATTTTGACTACTTATAAGGAGAAGAGCACACGATGCGTACTTCTACATTTCGACTTCGATGTGCATTTACTGGCAATGAAATTAAGAAGCCGGTGATTTATCGCAATAAAATTGTTGATCGCGCCTCGTTAATGACACGAGGTGTTCATGCCTCAGAACTAGTCCCAGATTTTTTTACACAAGAGCTCATGAGTTGTGCTCAAGAGAATGATGAAATGCGCCGTGGTGATCTTGAGGCTATTCTGGTGTGTCCTATTACGTTAAAATTTCCACAAAATGCTGTACTGTGCGCCGTGGATGGGTGCTTATATGATCGCGAGGCATTTATCCAGTATTATGGTCCGCAGCCTTCTCGTTCTGTCTGGAACGGGGCTGTTATTCGCCCTGAAAATCTGTTTGTTCACCCTCTCTATGAGCATTTAATGCAAGTGGTTAGACAGGCACAGCGAGTGGGCACGCCTAACATTAGCCTCTCAGCCGTATTTCGTAGCTTTAATAATGCAGATAGGCGGATGGATCAGGCAATGGATGTTTTTCCTCCACGAGTGGAGGGAGTCAGAGGCAGTAGCTTAGGCCAAAGAACCCTATTAGTGGTTCGACAGCTATGGACCAACCCGTTGAGCAGTTTTCTCGTTCTTTTTCCTTATGTATGGTTTGGGGTATTGGGTTGGTTCCTAGGGGGACAGTGGGGATTATGGGGACACATAGCGGGATTTTTGGGATTACTGAGTTCGCTAATAGTCGGCTTATGGGTGTGGAATACCGCGAAATTAATGTTTCCCCATAGGTTCACAAAGCGATTTCGCAGAATTAATTGGCGAAAAATTTTTAAACAAGGTGAAACGGCAGAAGGACATCCCTATGAGTTACCCGGACGAACACAGGCGCTATTAGGGGTTGTGGCTTTCTTATTGGCACTTTTATTCCTTACTTTCTCAGTGTTATTGCTTTATATGGGATTAGGAGTAGTCTTTGCCCTTAACGAAGCGCTTGCATTAACAGGAGGAATTTATAGCTTTTTTACAGGCATGACCGCATGTGCCTTTTTAATCATAGGCGGGGTAGAGGGAGCCTCTTTTTCGATGGCATACCTCTCTGTGCTAAACTATGTGAAACCTAATATTCTACACTGCACGGGTACACGCCCTATCCGGACGACAGTAGGAGTTGTAAACCCAATAGCCCAAGCGTCTCCTTCGGGGTCTCTCCCTCCTCCGCCCGTGGACAGGGAGGGGGCCCAGCTTCTCGAGGAGGCAAAAAGCATAGAGTTAAGCGCAGCCGGTGTTCGGCTTTCCCCTATGAGTTAGTTCCGGAAACTATTACCTAGAATTAAAACGGCTACTAAAAAAGACGTGCCTGAGGGTGTATGGGGCAAGTGCCCGGCGTGTATGGCTATTTTATATCGCGTTGAACTTGAGTGTAATTTAAATGTTTGCCCAAAATGCAATCATCATATGTGATTAAGTGCGCGCATTAAAAAATCAAGTTGCACGGTTTTAATGTTTTGGCCATATTCTTGGAGAGGATTAATTCTTTAACGCCCTTTCCATTTTCATGAAAGCATTCAAGCATCATAGTTTGTAAGGGGATGCCAAAGGACTTGACCCCTTTGACTTATGGGGCATTGGCGGGAGGAAGACAGTTTGAGCCTATGCATTGAAAGGTAAAGGTACACGTAGCGCCATCGGCATCTTGAGGCTTTACGGGTGAAATATCATTTTTATTTGCGCCTGGGACTCCATTCATGACACAGAAATCGCGGGAGACGTGAATATCTATTTTGTTAATCCACGAATACATGTTTGTATTAGAGCCTGACCAACTCATATTAAAATCTTGATAAGGAGAATGGGACCCACATGTATTAGTGAGACCGCCTTCTTTGATATAAAGGGAGAATGTTCCTGATTGCCCTGGGCTAATAGATTGGGGAATGCTCTGAATGTTGTTTACGCACGAAGTAAAATAACCATGCCCTTTGGTAATTTGAAGAGTACCTGAAGTATTATTAATTACAATAACAGTGGTTGAACCTGCAAAAGCAAAGCTCGTAAAAGCAAAACCTGCTAATAATCCGATGGATCGAGATAAGATATTTTTCATGGTTTCTCCTTAAATAAGTTTAGATTAGCATAATGGGAAAAGAGATTGAAGCGTTTTAAGATATCAATTTTATTTTCCAGGCTTTCATCTTGAAGTGGCTAGGGCCTAACTTTATAACTACCAACAGAGTAATGGGGTCAAGTCTCTAGTTACTTATAGAGTGATTATATTTTTCTTTCAGGCGTTTTAAAATACCTTGCAGGCCTCTATTTTACGCGTTTAATATCTTGTATGTTTAATTATGTAAGAAAAAAATAACTCAAATCAGTTTAGCAATTAGAAATTTGACTCCTTTGCTTATATTGATTTTATTCTCTGGTTTTTCTTATGCCGCTTTAAATGATAATTCTGTCCTCCAACTAAAGCAGCAGTATATAAAAGTCCCCGAAGGCAAGGTTTGGTCTATTATTTATTCTAAAAAATCTTTAAAAGATAACATACCTTTATTGATTATTAATGGAGGGCCGGGTATGCCCCATAATTACTTAAACGTATTATCAAAGCTTTCAAAAGCAGTTACCTTTTTCTGTTCAGAAAGCGATTAAAAATAATGAGCAAAAAAAACATGGGGATACAGAAGGGGTTGTGGATCTTGATGTACTTAGCACGGTAGCTGTCGGTGGGCGGAATCGCCACCTGTTCACCCCTCTTTAAGAATATCTTAAGCTTTCTTTGATATGATGAGACGTTGAATTTAAGAGGAGAAGTACCGATGCCTAGAGAGATTATCCAACAAAAATTAGGAACGATGTTTTCAGCAACAGCGAGTGTGCAAGACAGAACCACGACAGCGTGGGTATTAGCGCGCATTATTATGGATCAAGCTTTAACGGAAAAAGAGTCTGCCTGGGTTTCAACGCAAATAGAGGCTGTTTTAGCTTCAGATAATCCTGCTTTTAAGCTCGATGCGCAATGGTTAGGAGTGGTGATGGATGCCTATGGAAATGGACAGAGAGGAGGAGAGAAGAAACCGGCTAAAGCGGCAGCGGGTTTGGAGGCAGGAGTGCAAGCGCAGCATCCCAAATCTCTCATATTTCATAGCATGCTCAATCTAGGGATGTCTGCTGTGGAACAAGCTGTCACAGAGTTTGAGTGTCTGCAGCGGGTCATAAGGTTAGTGGGAGTAGAAGAATGTGAAAAAGGAGCTGCCTACAGTCAACTAGGGCTAATGTATAGCAAAGGCCGAGGGGTTCTGAGCGACAGTCTAAGCGAAGCGCCTAGCAGCCGGTTCTTTGGCAGTGCAAAAGTGGTGATCTATGAGGGAGGGCCAACGATTGGCAAAGATAATGCCAAAGCAATGGATTGTTTCCGCGAAGGGGCAGAACGAGGCGATGTAGCAGCGATGCGCTATCTGGGTGTAATGTATGATGAAGGGCGAGGGGTAGATCGAGATGATGTAGAAGCTATGAGATGGTATCGTCAAGCAGCAGAGTTGGATGATACACAAGCGATCCGTCTTCTGGGTGTAATGTATTCGAAAGGACAAGGGGTTGAGAAAGATGAAGCCAAAGCAGCAGATTATTACCGTCAAGCAGCAGAAAGGGGCGATGCAGCAGCAACGTATAATTTGGGTGTGGTGTATTACGCAGGACGGGGGGTGGAAAAGAATCTTGTAGAAGCTGCTCAATGGTATCGTCAAGCAGCAGATTTAGGCTTCGCTGAGGGGGCGTTTGCTCTAGGCAGGATGTATTTGTTTGGTGACAATGTTTGTGAAGATACCGGCCAGGCCATAGTGTGGTTTAACAAAGCAGCGATGTCAGGCCATTCGCGTGCGCAGCATGCCCTCAATCAGTTAATCAAACGAAGAATATGCCTTGCTGCTGAGGTAACGGGCGCCGAAGGTGCTGCGCCTCCAGCTGGTGAGGGCGCACCTGCTCCTGCTAGAGGTCCAGGTGCTGGTAGATGCTAATGGATCGCGAGACCACTTCGTGGTCTCGCGATGACTGTGCCCCCTATATTTTACCTCCGCTGGTCTGTAGTAAAGTGCAGTAGTCAATTTAATAGCTTGATTATTGCCTAGAAGCCTTCAACCACATCTCCGTTAGAGGCTTTTAAAGCTAAGGATTAGCTGCCCCGATCATTAAAGAATTTTTGCTTAGCCATTTTTCAGATATCTCAGAAGTATTCATTAATCCAGAAAAAGCAAATGAAAGAGCCATCCATGTTTACCAAAAAATAGGCTTTTGTATCATGGGTGAATTTATTGCTTTCTGGCATCCTGTGCCACATTACATCATGAAGTTGAATATGAAAGATTTAATAAAAAACTAATCTGATTCATAATGCTCCATTATCCTAAGACGTGTCCTTGAAACCGTTCCCTTTTCACTCTCGGGGAGTCTTCCGTTCATCTATAATTAAGTAACGGAAAGGCAGGAAAAGGCCAGAAAGGATATCGGTGATGAGTAGGCCCAAAGGAATGGGAGGAGGAGGCGATACCGGCGGAGGAGCAATTCCCCCGTCGGGTATTGTATTTTCGCCTTCTGCAATGCCAGTTATGGAAGCGGCTGCGTCGGCAGGTGCTGGTGCTCCTTCAACGGCAGCTATTGTTCCTGCGCCGCTCGGTGGAATATTACTCGCTCCTGTATTGGAAGATTTACAGCGACCCAATCGTGCAGGGCTTCTCTGTTTTATGAAAAAGCCCCTTTTAAGAGGGCCTTATTTTACGCGTGAGGCATTTGATGCAGCCACGCGCGATTATTATGACCTTTCTTTCTTTAGAAAAAATGGAGATAGGGTGTCGAGGACGCGAGTAGGGCGTCGTGAATTAATGGCGCTTTATAGAATGAGGGCAGAAACGGGAGCGCTAGTTTATGACGAAGCTTTTAGAGATCGTGCTACTAGCGTGTATCTCTATCGCCGTAATGAGGCATTCCGCTTTGAAGACCGCTTTAAAAGGGAAAAAAGAATAGAATTGCTGGATGAAACGGATCTTCTGCACTTCTTAGAAGAGATGGGCGAAATGGGGTTGTTAGCCCATCTCTATGAGGAAAAAATAAAGGAAGGCTACGACGAAAGAAGAGCCCAGGCTGCCGCTATCGATGATTGTTTCGTTGATGTGGCACGACAGGTTTATTTTGGAGTAGACAATTATGAAGTAAGACTCTATAAGCCTCGCGGTGATGTGCCGCATAATTGGGGCGCTAATTTGTGTTGGGTGTTAGGTGCCATACACGCTGGAAAAACCGTAGAATTATTTTCTCCCCCGGTGCTTCGTCATGTAAGACGGCCCGAACATCCTGAGCAATTTACATCGTTTATTCGGGAAATTACAGCCTTTCGCAATGCCGGTTATCAGATTCACGTCGAAGGAAGAGGTGCTGAGCAGCGGGTTAGTTTAACACCTCCCACCGATAGAGAAGCGTTAAGAGCATGGATGCTTCACGATATTGATCCTTCCGCTGCAGATATCAGCGCTACGTTGAAGGCTTTGCATACGGCGATGGCTCCTGAAAGTGTTAGAGTAGCACGCGGCCTTATAGGTCAGTTATCTCACTCCCCCTTGACTGTAGCGGAAGTTGGTCGGCAATTAGCTCAAGCTAGAGGGTTTATAGAAGAATGTGGAGAGGCTGAGGTTGTTCGTGGAGTACCTTCTACTCCTATGCATATCAGTGAAGTGGATTACGCAGAAATTCAAATAAGTGCTTTTGTTAATGAATTAAATATTTATATTGCGACGGCATTAAGAGGAAGAAGCATTCCTCTTATTCCACAGCATACGCCACCGGGAGCTGTTTATTCACGGGATGAAATCTTGAGAACGCTAAAGGCCATCGAGCGAGCATTTATTCCCGATATTGTATTGCGAGCCAATCCGGCGTATGGCCATAAGCCTATGGCATCAGCTGCAGGAGCGGGTGCTGCAGGAGGAGGAATACTGGGATCACCTCCTCTTCTTCCTCCTCATCTCCGTGGGCAACGTCTTCCTACAGCACTTCCAGCAGCAGCTAGCCCCCCTTTAGCAGGATGTGGAGAAAGCATGGGGACCGGAGGCGGGGGAGGAGGAACTGCTGCACCGGGATGGACGCAGGAAACCGTTAGTGTGCTTAGATCGCAGGCTTCTTCTGGAGTAAGAAGAGATAGGCCCGAGCCACCCCCAGGTCCTTCTTTAAGTCTGTGAACATAAAAGAGAATGTAATATAATGGATAAAATCGTGAGAAAAAATTATGAGCAGAAGAGAAGGTGAGTCAAAAGACCGTCCCTTTTTTTTTCGGGAAGGGGCTGAAAAATTTTCAATGCCAAAAGCGTATCAACCTGAGGCAGTGTTAAAATTGATTGATGATAATGCTGTCGCACGAGAACGGTTAGCTCACTTAAGTACCATTTGTGCGGTGAGTGGCCCAGGGGCCCCTGCCGATTCTAGAAATTTGTATGGCGCAGGTATTCAATTAATGGCTCAAACATTGGCAGCGGGCGATTATCCAGAATTGGTAGCTGCGATGTTATGCGATAATTATGACGAATTTTGTGCCCATTGTGCGGAACCCTTTAATAGTGGTCAGCAACTTCATTGGCTTGAGTTTTTATATGCTTGCGGGGCTCGCACGATCAGTGAAATACTTTCTAAAGAGCACGAGGGTTTTACGCCTACACGTCACCCAGCCTTGGTTAATTATGCTGCTTTAACGGGTGATCGAGCGTGGGTGTTAGGTTTAATGGATACGTATGGTGTTCCCCCCGAATCCGATGGTCTTTGTTCCTTTGCTACAGCGGCTGATAAACCGGATCTAGCAGCAGCTATTCTCGGTCGATGTCGAGCAGCTCGTGGCGCTAAGCCTTAGCCGTTAAGTTAATGCTCTCTTGTTTATTTCCTCCAAAGGGTTAAGTCTTGACTTGACCTTAGAAAAAAGTAATTGAGAAGGATGGAGCCCTGTAACTTACAACCGAATTTAAATCCGCGTAAATCTACGCCAGATAAAGATATCCTATTAAAATTAATAACAGCTGTTTCCGATTTTCTGTGTTGCATAAAAAAAGAAAATATTCCTCGACAAAGATGCACGTCCATTTAATCTAGACTTAAACTATTTACAGAAGTATAATAAGGGTGCGAGAATAAAATATAAAATACGTAAAAAACCTTATATTTTGCTCTCTTTTTCACTCACATAAACCGGAGGTGTATTATGGCTGGTACAAAAGAAGGTGCACAAAAAGCAGTGAGAACAAAAGGTCCGGCAGGATTAAGTCAAGCTGCTCAAAAAGCGGCGCGTACACGGGGCCATGAAAGCTTGAGTGCAGCCGGCCGAAAAGGCGGCCAAGCAAGTGGTGGAAACAGAAGCGGACGTTCTTCTTAACGAATAGCGTGCTGCTGAAGAAATTACGGCCTGTCTTAGAATGACAGGCCGTAGAGTGAGGGATTTTTTTATTAATATTTTCGATTTATAATTTCACATAA
This sequence comes from Coxiellaceae bacterium, assembly GCA_035290065.1. Classification (GTDB taxonomy): domain Bacteria; phylum Pseudomonadota; class Gammaproteobacteria; order Coxiellales; family Coxiellaceae; genus DATDVD01. The sequence continues at coordinate 14,264 of DATDVD010000132.1, forward strand.
AAACCCGCTGAGATCACTTGAAAAGAACTTCTCCTTTTTCGTATCCATAAATCAATCCTAATCGATAGCCCAATTGAAGGGTAGAATGAGTACTCAGAGGTTTTTCTAACCAGTAACGGCTAATACCTGCCACTACAGAGCGATGCTTATAAGAATTAGTGAAAGTTCCCGCAAAGACCCCTTTTTCTATAAAGCCAATTAAATAATTAGATTGGATTTTCTCAAATAAATAATCCCCAAAAAATAAGGATTTTAAGGGTATTTTGAAAACGGGAAGATGGCTTTTCATGAGTTCCCATAGAGTAAAGAATGAGCCTTTTTTGCAAAAAAGACTATGAAAAAGGTAGTGATTAGGGGGTTTTGTGGTATAATAATCCTTTGCGCACTTCGGTCTGCGCAGCATTCGTTGCCCGCGCTTGGGATAGCCTGCCTCGAGTTTCCATAACAATCATTAATTTATATTATCCGCCTAGACCGATGTGGCGTTTTAAAGACGCCAGAGTAGGTTGATAGGAGAGGAAATACTATGTCATTTAATACCCTAGGTCTATCCGCTGAGCTTTTACGGGCTGTAGCGGACAGTGGTTATACAACCCCCACCCCCATTCAACAAGAAACCATCCCCGTTATTGTAGCCGGACGGGATTGCTTGGCCGGCGCCCAAACGGGCACGGGCAAAACAGCGGGCTTTACGTTGCCTTTGTTGCATCGCATGCAAGCGACCACCGTGAAGGAGAAACACCGGCCCATTCGAGCCTTAATTTTGGTACCTACCCGTGAATTAGCCGCTCAAGTTCAAGACAGCGTGCGTGCCTATTCCAAATATCTACCGTTTCGATCGTTAGCGATTTATGGGGGGGCTAGCATGCATACCCAAATCGATAAATTACGACAGGGCGTGGATATTTTAGTCGCTACCCCAGGTCGATTATTGGACCATGTGCGTCAAAAAACCCTTCGCTTATCTCAAGTAGAATTTTTGGTTCTGGATGAAGCGGATCGAATGTTGGATATGGGTTTTATTGCGGATATTCGGCAAATTATGGGCTTATTATCAAAAGAACGCCAAACCTTACTTTTCTCGGCCACGTTGACGAGAGAGATAAAAGCCTTAGCCAATGATTTACTTGCCTCGCCGGCCATCATTGAATTGGCGAAACAAAATATAGCCGCTGATACTGTTAAGCAGAAAGTCTATCGCGTAGACCGCTCTCGCAAACGAGAACTATTGTCTTATTTGATAGGGGCTAATAATTGGCAACAAGTCCTGGTCTTTTCAAAGACCAAACATGGGGCTGATCGATTGGCGATCCAACTGGAAAAAGACGGTTTGAGTGCCACGGCCATCCATGGTGATAAGCGCCAGAGTGCTCGAGAACGGGCATTGCGGGTATTTAAAGCCGGTACCATTCGAGTATTAGTGGCGACCGATGTGGCCGCGCGAGGGCTTGATATTGATCAGCTGCCTCATGTGGTGAATTTTGATTTACCTCATAGTCCCGAGGATTATGTGCATCGCATTGGACGAACAGGACGCGCCGGCCATGAAGGGGAAGCGATTTCCTTGGTATCGGTGGACGAAGAAGGGTTTTTGGAAGACA
>DATDVD010000133.1:0-12926 GCA_035290065.1 Coxiellaceae bacterium
AGGGGCAGACCGTGGTCTGCCCTAAAATTTAACGCACGCGCTGCGTTCTTGGGCAGACCACGGTCTACCCCTACAGTAAGCACACAATTTTTCTTACAATCCCTCTTTGAACCCGGTATAATTTCCCCAATACTATTGAAAACCATGATCAGCGTCCCCACCTTCACAAGGAAGGGAAGAAAATCGACAATGGATTTTGTCAATAAAATCAGGTAGGTACGGGAATGAGTGAAGAAAATCAAACCTTATATTGTTCGTTTTGTGGTAAAAGCCAGCACGAAGTTCGAAAATTAATTGCAGGCCCTACCGTATTTGTTTGCAACGAATGCATTGATTTATGTAATGATATTTTGAGGGAAGAAGAGCAAACCCAACCCTTTGAATCTCAGGATAATTTACCCACCCCCGCCGATATTCATCGCAAATTAGATGAGTATGTTATCGGGCAAGAATTTGCTAAAAAAGCGTTAGCAGTTGCCGTGTATAATCACTATAAGCGTTTATTTTCAAAACAATCCACTAAACACCAGAAAGAAAAAGTAGAATTAGCCAAAAGTAATATTTTGCTGATTGGGCCCACCGGTTCTGGTAAAACTTTACTCGCTCAAACATTAGCACGTATTTTAAATGTTCCTTTCGCCATTGCAGATGCGACGACCTTAACAGAGGCGGGCTATGTGGGTGAGGATGTCGAGAATATCATCCAAAAATTATTGCAGAAATGTGATTATGACGTAGAGAAAGCTGAAACAGGCATTGTTTATATTGACGAGATCGATAAAATTTCGCGCAAAACCGACAGCCCCTCTTTAACGCGGGATGTTTCCGGTGAAGGGGTACAACAAGCTTTATTAAAATTGGTTGAAGGAACATTAGCAGCGGTTCCTCCTCAAGGTGGGCGTAAACATCCGCAACAAGAATACTTGCAAGTGGATACCACGAACATTTTATTTATTTGCGGAGGTGCCTTTGCAGAACTTCATAAAATCGTTCGTTATCGTACTGAAAAAGGTGGCATTGGTTTTAATGCAGACGTTCACTCTAAAGATGAAACATTATCCGCCACTGATTTAATGAAAAACGTGGAGCCACAAGATCTCATTAAATTTGGGTTAATTCCTGAATTTGTAGGCCGTTTACCTGTGATTGCTGTGTTGGATGAGTTAGATGAAGAAGCATTGATTCGTATTTTAACGGAACCGCGCAATGCGCTGGTCAAACAGTACAAAAAATTATTTGAAATTGAAAATGTCGAATTGGAATTTCGTAAATCTGCTTTAGTAGAAGTAGCAAAACGTGCCATCACACGCAAATCCGGAGCACGAGGTTTGCGAGCTATTATGGAACATACCTTGCTGGATTTAATGTATGAAATTCCGTCGGTAGAAAATTTGAAAAAAGTAGTCATTGATAAAAATGTGATTACGGAAGGAAAACCTCCCATTTTCGTGTATGAAGGAGAAATGCTACCGGAAGAATCTGCTGAAGAAACAGCGGTGGCAGTGGAATCCATTCCTAAAAAACTGCCGGATCGAAAATCAGCAGGTAAAGGAGATGGCTGATGCCCGATTCAAAAATATTACCTTTACTTCCACTTCGTGATGTCGTTGTTTTTCCCGATATGGTGTTGCCTTTATTTGTCGGGCGACAAGATTCTATTCACGCTCTTTTAACAGCAAATGAAAAAGACAAGCGTGTTTTTTTATTAACGCAACGCGATGCGAAAATTGAAAATCCTAAGCCGCAAGATTTATATGAAGTTGGCACAATTGCTAAAATACTTCAATTATTGCGTTTACCGGATGATACTGTCAAAGTATTAGTGGAGGGGATTGAACGTGCTCGTATCATCGATACTATTCCCGCTCTCGATCATTTAAAAGTTTCTATTAAACCCCTGCCTTCAGAAATTGTGCAAGCCTCTCCCGAGCTTCAAACGCGTATGCGGTATATTGTAGAAGCTTTTTCAGAGCTTGTTAAAATCAATAAAAAAATCCCCAAAGAAATTTTATCGGCGCTTTCCGCTATTGAGGATCCTTATAAATTAATCAACAGCATTGCCAGTCATTTAACCGTAAAACTCAGTGCACGCCAAGAATTACTGGAAATGACGGATACGCTTGTTTGTTTAAATGCATTACAGGTTATATTGGAAGAAGAAATTCAGCTCGGCCAATTGGAAAAATATGTTCAAACCCGTATCAAAGAACAAGTCGCGCAAAATCAAAAACAGTATTATTTAAATGAAAAATTAAAAGCCATTAAAGAAATTCAAAAAGAGATAGGTGGGAGTGGTGAGAAGGGAGGCAATGATGATTTAGATGAGCTTGCCAATAGAATTAAAGTTGCCGGTATGTCCCATGAAGCCGAAGAAAAAGCCACAACGGAATTAGAAAAATTAAAATTAATGCCCGCCATGTCGGCAGAAGCTACTGTGGTAAGAAATTATTTAGATGTACTCTTGGGTGTTCCCTGGCGAAGACGCTCTAAAGTGACGAAAGATCTTAAAAAAGCGCGAAAAACATTGGATGATGAACATTATGGATTGGATAAAATCAAGGAACGTATTTTAGAATTTTTAGCCGTCAGCCACCGGGTAAAAAAATTAAAAGGGCCTATTTTGTGTTTAGTAGGACCGCCTGGGGTAGGTAAAACCTCGTTAGGACAATCAATTGCTCATGCCACCGGCCGTAAATTTGCTCGTATTTCTTTAGGGGGCGTGCGCGATGAAGCAGAAATTCGAGGCCATCGTCGAACCTATATTGGTGCGATGCCTGGAAAAATTATCCAAAAAATTACCAAAGCCAAAGTAAAAAATCCTCTCATTATGCTAGATGAAGTGGATAAAATGACCATGGATTTTCGGGGTGACCCGGCGTCTGCCTTGCTCGAAGTATTAGATCCTGAGCAAAACAGCGCATTTAATGATCACTATTTGGAAGTAGACTATGATTTGTCTCAAACCATGTTTATTGCCACCGCCAATTCTATGGATATTCCTGCGCCTTTATTAGACCGGATGGAAGTGATTCGTTTGGCAGGCTATACAGAAGATGAAAAACTTCATATTGCCCTGCAGCATTTAATACCTAAACAAAAAGAACAAGCTGGTCTTAAAAAACGCGAGCTTAATATTTCTCCTCAAGCGGTTCGCAATATTATTCGTTATTACACCCGCGAAGCAGGCGTTCGCTCATTGGAACGTGAAATTGCTAAAATTTGTCGGAAAGTAGTGAAAGCATTAGTAACCACTAAAAACCCCGTTACTATTAATATTACTCATCGGAATTTGGAAAAATATCTAGGCATTGAACGGTTCCGATTCGGAGTAGCTGAAACAGAAAACCGTGTAGGCCAAGTGACGGGTTTAGCGTGGACCGAAGTAGGGGGCGATATTCTCACTATTGAAGCACAAGTGGTCCCGGGTAAAGGCAAAACTCTTTATACGGGCAGCTTAGGGGATGTGATGCAAGAATCCATTCATACCGCGATGACCGTAGCACGTTCTCGAGCAGCTTCATTGGGAATTACCAACGAAGTATTTCAAGACAGCGATATGCATGTGCACGTACCTGAAGGGGCTACTCCTAAAGATGGACCCAGTGCTGGGATTGGAATGTGTACAGCATTAGTGTCCGCACTCACCCATATTCCTGTGCGCGCTGAGGTAGCTATGACCGGTGAGATTACTTTACGCGGTGAAGTATTGCCCATTGGAGGCTTGAAAGAAAAATTATTAGCCGCTTTACGCGCCGGTATTAAGCACGTCATTATTCCTAAGGAAAATGAACGAGAGTTAAAAGAAATTCCTAAAGAAGTGACACAGAGTTTATCCATTCATGCCGTACAATGGATTGATGAAGTATTTGATTTGGCGTTAACGGAAAAGCCAAAACCCTTATTGCAAAAAACAACCCCGTTTGTTCCACCTACTTTGCAATTAGAGGAAACGGTTAATACCCACTGAGTCATTGAATATTGTATGGTGTTTTTCTTCTATGACCACATTAGCGCGTACTCCTGATTATTTTGCTTTATTACAGTCTGCTTTGGATATCAGCCGTCAAAAAAATGCCACGGCGGTTGAAGCGGCTTTATCAATTGAGAATGGATTTAATGTCGATGTTCATGAGGGTGATGTCGAAAATGTAGAACATCACACCAGTCAAAGTCTTACCGTAACGGTTTATAGAGGTCAACGAAAAGGATCTGCTTCTAGCACCGATTTTTCATACGATTCTATTCAAAAAATTGTGGAAAAAGCGAGCACCATTGCCGGTCAATGTGCAGAGGATCCTTTTGCAGGCTTAGCAGATCCTGCTGAATTAGCGACGAGTTTTCCCGATATTTCTGCCTATCATCCCTGGGATATTACTCCAGCTGAAGCTATTCAGAAATTAATTGCGTGTGAACAAGAAGCCAAAGCCTACAGCTCCAAAATAGCTCAAAGTGAAAGTTTAGGATTAAGCACGTATCAAACTCATTATTATTATGCTAATTCGAATGGATTTTTGGGCCATGAAAAGGGTACAAATCATACGGTGCAGTGCTCATTAATTGCGAAAGAAAAAGGCCAAATGATGCGCGATGGAGAATACACTACTCATCGCAATTCTCAACACTTGCAATCCTTTTCTGAGCTAGCGCATACATCCGCCGATAAAGCAGTTAAACGATTAGGTGCTCGCAAATTAAAGACGCAACAATGTGCAGTGTTATTTGAGGCTTCCGTAGCACGAAGTTTAATTCGTCATTTTCTAAGCGCCATTTCGGGTTCTAATTTATACCAAAAAAGTTCTTTTTTATTCGATAAATTGCATCAACCCATTTTCCCTTCCTGGGTCAGTATTCATCAAGATCCTTTTATTCCGGAAGCATTAGGCAGTACCACGTTTGATTATGAAGGTGTGCGTACGCGCAAACTGGATTTTGTAAAAGAGGGCGTATTAAATAGCTATATGTTGGATAGTTATTCCGCTCGTAAACTCTACATGAAAACGACCGGTAATGCAGGAGGAGCGTGGAATGTCATGGTTAAACCGTCTGTCGCGAAGGATACCCATTTACTTAAACAGTTACAGCAGGGATTGTGGATAACGGAGTTATTTGGACAAGGGGTAAATTTAGTGACAGGAGATTATTCGCGGGGGGCGTTTGGTTTTTGGGTGGAAAATGGAGAGATTCAATATCCCGTGAATGAAATTACTATTGCAGGCCTTTTGCCCGCTATGTTTCAACAAATTTTGGCGATCGGAGCCGATCAAGATTTTCGCAGCTCGGTTATCACGGGTTCTATTCTCGTCGACAATCTGACCGTCGGTGGACTCTAACTGTTTATGTAGCCTGGATCTTGCTCTGCAAAAATTCAGGAACCTGAGACTTTAATTCCATCAAAAGCTGAAGCCCTACTTTTTCTCGCTCCGCCAGAACTTTTCCCCCATGGCTTGCTAGACTCTACCCCCCCCTTCGCTTTTAGTGGCGTTTCAAAAATTCCAGCAGAGTGAAAAAAGGCAGGCGGAAATTGGATGGCTGTTGTCTATACTTGTTTAATGGATAAAATGACTAAGATACCCGATACTTTAATAATAACTATAAAAATCAAATAGATATGTAAATACATTTTAATACTTTCTTAATCTTCCCGGCGTATAATAAAAACAACGGAAAAGATAAAACGCAATAACATACTAGCCACTGGAGTGGCAAACTGAAAAACAGGGGCCTCTTATGAAGCCACACGATGAAAGACAACTCCGACCCGATCAAGGTGGGTTATTTACACGCCGAGGAATATTTAAATTTTACGACCCCACGACTCGTTCACAACAACCGCCTGTAAACACTCCAAAACAACAACCTCCTGCTGCCGGTGAAGGCGGGGGTGTAGGAGGAGGTGGAGCTGTTTCATTAGCTTCCAGTGCTTCTGTAGCCTCCGCTTCTGAAGAAGATCCATCGACTGGCCAACCGCCTGCGAGTGGAGAGGCTAAGGAAGAAACACAAAAAAAAAGAGTAGCAACGAGGGATGAAGTGAATCCCTTGTGGGAAAAAAGCTTCGGTTATTTTGCCGGTTTTATTTTAAGTGTGGGTTTTGCCGTTGTGACAGTTTTTATTGCCTCTCTTCTGTTGCATTATGCCGTGGGCATTGCATTTGGCAGTATTTTATTCTGGCAAGTCATTGGAATTATTGGAGGATTGGCATTTTTATTGGCGCCGCTTATTACAGCTGGCTTGAAAAGGATTCGGAGTTCTCTGTTGAAAGTGGGGCTTATTCGGAGATTTCTTTTAAATACTTTTTTTCGTGATTCCACCGAGGCTTCTTTAGACCAAGATATGTTCGATTCTCGGAGTATGACAGAGATTTTAAGGGATTTCTTATTGTATTATTTTGGATTTATCTCTAACACCACCCAAAGTAATTTAGACACAAAAGTTAAAGCCGCAAAATTTGCGGGTCGGTGGGGTTCTAAAGCAAAATTTGTTTTAAATGGGTATTTTTTAACCGTGACCTTGTTAGCAATCCCTGTTTTCTTTGGAGGTTCGTTAACGGCTAGTAATCCACTTTTCTGGGCCGTTATTGCCTTTGGTATTTTTGCAGGCGGTATTAATGGAGGAGCCTCCAATAATAATGCCTTAGCGTTTGGATTAGTCAGTTTGGTTCCCACTGAAGTGCCTAAAAATGAACGCAATTTTTATGATCCCGAAAAGAATAGCCCGCTCAATATCTCAGTAGCTATTTTAGTCACCCTATTTTCGATGGGCTTTTCATTAGCCATGCTCTATTTCTTATTGCCGGTTTCCGTGATGGGGCCTGTTGGGCTTGTGGGTAAAGGTATGGTGATGACGATTGCCGCCATAGGATGTTTATGGTTAGGAAATCGTGCTTATGAAAAACGCTGGGCTCGCCCAAAGATAGGTAGACTTTTTAGTGGAGCCAATGGAATGGCCGCAGGGGCTACCTGTTTTGCGGTAGCGCTCAGTTTAATTTTAAGTTTTCACACCGGCCTTTTGGGAAATCCTATTATTCAAGTCGGATTAGTGGGCGCTGCTGCGATTTCGTCTATGGGTGTGGCAAAGGGATATTCTGCATTAACGGAGTTTATTTGGAACCGGTTTGATGCTCATATTGGGGGTTGGTTTAATCTCGTTTTTTACGGAGAGAAACGCAAAATAGGAGAAGGCGATAAAGTTATTAAAAAAGTTACTGAAATTGTTATAGGAAGCACGAGAGGAGCAGTGGATCTCTCTGAAGACGGTGAATTGGAAATAGTGGGCCATATTTTGCAATGGAGAAGAAATAAATACCGAGTGGATGGAAGAACAGGGCGCTTAATTAAATTAGATGACAATGATAATGACGAAGCGAATCAAGATAATCCTTATTATGTTAAGAAGAGCCAGTACGCTATAGTAGAAAATGAAAAAGCCGGCTGGGGTGAACGCGTAGGTGCCGCATTAGGCGCTTTTTTCGGTGTCTTTATTGTGGTTGCCTTAACCATATTAAATACGAAAGAATTTGCCAGTTTATTTACCTTTGTTCCTGGCGCTCCTTGGGGTAGCTCAGGGCCGATTCCTCCTTTTATGATTCCTCATTTGGGCGCTGTCGGGGGATTAGTCTTAACCTATGTAGGTTTAGTTTCCATTCCTATTTCGCTGATAGGAGCCATTGGTAACTTTGGCTTGTATTTTACCTGCGTCACAAAAGCCCTTCGAAAAATAGGCCGTAAACGAGATGAACGGCTCCAATTAAAACGCAATGGTGAACTGAATGGGATTAGATTAAGTGGTGAAGATTATACGGTTGTTGAAACTCAGTTAATGGATTATAACTTTTTTAGCGCCCCCCAAGATACTCAAGGCGGTATTAAAGGTTGGTATTATTGGGTGGAAGAAAGAACGAAACGTTATTATACCTGGGTAGTGTGGTTCTTAAATGGGTTGGGTAATGGCACATTAGCAGCATTGCCCAGTATGGGAATTTTGTATGTGTTGCACCAGGGTATGCACGTACCTCATACCTCTATGACTCTTATGTGGGTAGTGGGTGGTGCATTTTTAGTCATTGGTATGATTGCTTCTATTACCACTACCAGTCAAAGCTGGGCGTATGGTTATTATACGAAAACAGAATTACAAAATACGGTGCGAGAGAGTTTATTGAACGCGCAAAAAATGGAGAATTTGGTAAAAGCATTATTACATCAAGTGGGACGTAACCCCGATGAGCTTAATTTTACTGCTGCTGCTAAAAAGGATGAAGCAGCAAAAGCAATCGCTAATCTGCTTTTTAATGTGAATGGCTTAGATAGTAATCAAAAAGCCAAAGTACTTTTAGCCAACAAATATTACGACCGAGCTATTGCTATTCGAAGTGAGATGGATGGCGCGATTAAAGAGGCCAAAAGGGCTTATAGTGGTACACATCCGGTGAATAGATTTTATAAGTGGTCCGTTTGTACTGTGACAGGAATATTCGTGGCTATTATTACCTTCTTACCTTATATGTTCGGATGGGTAGACAAAACCAAACCGGGTCAACAAGCGGTTTGGGCGGAAGGAAGAAGAAGGGCCGCCGATAGAGGTCGAGCAAACGCTGGAATCGCGGCGGCTGACTTGGCTGTTGCCGCTCCCGTTCGGGGATTTCACCTTGCGATGCCACCAAGTGTGGCTCCCGCTAGACCGTCTGGAAAGTCAGAGGGCAAGCACCCCCATTAATTTTCTTCGCCAAACTTTTCCGTAATTAATTGCTCAATGGCTTTAGCTGCCTCTATTTCATCCTCTCCTTCAAACGTGAAGGTAAGAGAAGTGCCACAGGGCGATCCTAAAGAAATAACATTTAAAATATCTTTAACGTTTAGCGCCCGGCCTTTGTAATCCACCGTAATTTTAGAGCGAAATCGTGTGGCTAAGTCCGATAATTTGGCAGAAGCGCGAGCGTGCAAACCTAATTGGTTTGTTAAGATAAGGGTTTTTGGAATCATGCCCTTACTCTTGATGTCCTTTTCGGCGTTGTTTGTATTTATTAATTTCTGTGGTTAATTTTTCCCGTAACACATCGATGGATTTGTATAAATCCTCCGTTTCAGCGCGCGCATCGATGGTATGATCAGGGACGAGTAAATGCGCTTTTGCAATATGGGCGTTTTTATGTATTTCTAACACTACATGGGCGCTGATAATATTTTGGAAATGCTTCTGTACTTTATGCATCATCTCGGTAGTTAAAGCTTTTAAATTAGGCGTTATTTCTAATTGATGGCCGGTAATTTCAAGTTGCATACTTCCTCCTCGTTATAATTCAAATTCATCGCCCAGGTAAACTTTTCGTACCATGCGATTTTTTAAAATATGGCTAGGTTCGCCTTCGGCAATAATGCGTCCCTCACTCACGATATAAGCACGCTCACAAATATCCAGAGTTTCACGCACATTATGGTCTGTAATTAAAATCCCGATTCCCCGTGCTTTCAAGTGTTTAATAATTTTTTTAATGTCAATGATGGAAATAGGATCAATGCCTGCAAACGGTTCATCCAACAGCATAAATTGGGGATCCATTGCTAATGCACGGGCAATTTCCACCCGGCGTCGCTCACCACCGGATAATCGAATACCCTGAATATTGGCTAAATGGCTGACATGTAATTCATCCATGAGCGATGTTAGCTTGAGAGAACGTTCAGATTTTTCGATGCGAGAATTTTGTTCCAGAATGGCTAAAATATTTTCCGACACGGTCAGTTTTCTAAAAATAGAGGGTTCTTGAGGTAAATAACCAATGCCTAAGCGGGCACGCTGGTGCATGGGAAGGGTGCTAATATTCTGTTCATTCAGATACACGGCTCCTTTGTCTGCTGTAATTAAACCTACCACCATATAAAAACAGGTCGTTTTTCCTGCTCCATTGGGCCCTAGCAGTCCTACAATTTCATTGGCTTTAATTTCAATAGAAATATCGTCCACTACTTTGCGGGTTTTAAAGGTCTTTTCTAGATGTTGAGCGCTTAACATGGTCATGATGTGGGAGTATACGTCACTTGTGTGTCAGATAAAAATTTAATTTCGCCCGTCGATAAATTGGCGATAGCACCCCGTGCATGTGTTACGGAATCGGGACGAATCACGATCACGGGTTGGCTGGTTTCAGCAAGGTGCGTTTCCGGGTAAACCCACATTTCATCGGTTTTGATAGTCATAGGGTCCCCCTTGGCTATTTTTAGGCGCTCCACAATCACATGGCCGCGCAATTGGATTTTTTTATTACCTTCAGAAGCAATGCCTTCAGCAGCGGTCACTTGCCAAGATTGATGACGAGAATCAAAAAATTGAATATAAAGATTGTTAAAATGAGTGCGATTATTTTTCTCGTAATGAGTCGCTTCGTCGGCTCGCATAAACTGTTGGAGATTGCCTTGTTTATCGTATTGAGTGTATTGGAGCTTGCTCATAAAAGCATTAGGATGTTTGTTCCTTTCGCGTTCTTGGCTGTCGATATGAGTGGTCAGCATAAACATGGTGCTTAATGCGGTGATTAAAATCAATGTCAACGTAAGCCATGTACTCGAATAAAAACGAATCATTTGATGGAAAAGCCCAATTGTAATAAATCGTGAAGGTGAATGACTCCTTCGGGTTGATTCTGGGTATTCACAATAACCAAGGAAGTAATTTTGAACTGCTCCATGATAGCCAGGGCGTCTGCCGCCTTGGTCTCTGCTTCAATAGTTTTACATTCTTTCGACATGACATGCCCCACCGGTATGTTTCGAAAATCGATTTTTTGCTGAACGGTGCGGCGAATATCCCCATCCGTATAAATGCCTACCAATTCACCCTGGCTATTGACGACCACGGCTAGTCCTAATCGTTTTTCAGTCATTTTAACCAGCACCTCGTCCAAATACTGATGCTCTTCGACAAGGGGCATTTGTTCACCCGTATGCATAATGTGGGAGACTTGAAGCAACAAGTGTTTTCCCAGCATTCCGCCCGGATGAAAAATAGAAAAATTTTCTTGGGTAAATCCTTTTGCTTCCGATACCGCAATCGCGAGAGCATCTCCTACTGCAAGGGCCGCTGTTGTGCTAGCGGTGGGAGCAAGCCCTAGTTGGCCAGCCTCTTTTGGCACTTTGATGTTGATGTTCACAGCGGCGGCTTTTGCCAGGGTAGAGCCTGCGCAGCTGATAGCAATAAGAGGGGCTTTTAACCGTTTTAAATGGGGCAACAAATCCAGGATTTCCACCGTCTCACCCGAATACGAAATAGCCAAGATAACGTCCTGCTCTGTTATCATGCCCAAATCCCCATGGGTCATTTCTGCGGGATGAAGATAAAAAGCAGGGGTACCCGTGCTTGCAAAGGTAGCAGCCATTTTTCGACCAATATGGCCGGACTTTCCCATGCCCATGACGATGAGTCGACCCTGGCCCTTCAGAATAAGCTCACAGGCGTGATGAAACGTGGGGCCTAATGTTTTTTCTAATTGAACAAGGGCTTCATATTCCGTGTGGACAACCGCTCGGCCGACCCGGCAAAAATCGAAGGTGGTAGGAGAGGTCAGGGTTGGGATCGATTCGTTCATAATCAACAAATTATATAAGTATGTGCCTTGGGCTTCAAGATTCAACAATTATACACTATAATGCCCCCATGTCAGTGATTAACAGGATTTCTATTTTAGGATGAGCCGCCACCCCAAAAACGAGATGGTTGAGATTCGTCAGGTGCGTTTTAGACGTGGTGACAAGCTCATTTTTGAAGACTTTAGCCTCACCGTTCCCCGCGGCAAAATTATTGCCGTCATGGGCCCGAGCGGCACTGGCAAAACCACCTTATTAAAATTAATTGGGGGGCAATTACGGCCTGAAGCAGGGGATATTTTAGTGGATAATATTTCCATCCCCTCTCTCTCTATCAAACAATTATATCAAGTGCGCCGGCGAATGGGAATTCTGTTTCAAGCAGGGGCTTTATTTACCGATTTAAATGTCTATGAAAATGTGGCCTTCAGTCTACGAGCCCACACCCATTTACCTGAAGATATGATTCGGGATATGGTGTTGATGAAGCTAGAAGCAGTGGGTTTGAGGGGAGTGGCTCATTTTTCTATCTCTCAACTTTCAGGCGGTATGGCTAGACGCGTGGCATTGGCGCGAGCAGTTGCTATGGATCCGGCCTTAATGATGTATGATGAACCGTTTACGGGACAAGACCCGATTACACGCGGTGTGTTAATCAAGCTGATTCGTCGTGTAAACGATGCGTTGGGATTAACCTCTATTATCGTTACCCATGATGTCAAAGAAGCACTCGAAATTGCCGATCATGTGTGTGTCTTATCGAAAGGAAAAGTCATTGGACAAGGAACGGGCGAAGAAATTTTACACCACAAATCCGAAGCCGTGCAGCAGTTCATTCATGGATTGCCCGATGGTACGGTGCCCTTCCATTATCCCACCCGTCGAACTTATGAAGAGGATTTAGGTCTGTGCTCCACGACATAATTCACAAGATACGTTTATTAGGCCGAAGTGGACTTACCTTTTGTTATCAGGTGGGCCGCGCCGGTATTTTTTTAATGCGAGTGTTGACGAAATTGCCTCGTCGACAACAAGGGTGGGAAGCGTTATGCACCCAATTGTATCAAGTGGGTATTTTATCGTTAGCCATTATTTTGTTATCCGCTACTTTTATTGGAATGGTGGTTGCGTTACAAGGATTTAACACGCTTCAAAAATTTGGAGCAGAGCAAGAGCTCGGCCAACTCATTGCCCTATCTGTCACGCGGGAGTTAGCGCCTGTTGTCACCGCTTTATTATTTGCAGGCCGTGCGGGCTCTGCGTTAACCGCAGAAATTGGATTAATGAGTGCTACGGAACAGCTCGACTGCATGCAAATGATGGCCGTCGATCCGTTATGGCGCGTTATTT
>DATDVD010000134.1:0-6793 GCA_035290065.1 Coxiellaceae bacterium
TAATCTTGAACAGAATTTTGGGTAGGATTTTGGGTAGGGGTTTTGGGCAGACCACGGTCTGCTCCTACGGGGAGGGGAGAATTATGCTTCTTCTAATCCTTTTCCTACTACCTCAAACACATCTTTTGATAAGCTTTGGGCTCGCTTAATTTCTTTAAGGGCTTCTTTCATCAAGGTTTGTGTTTTGGGAGGGAAACGTTTCCATTGAATTAACGGAGCTACTAGACGGGCAGCTACGTGGGGGTTTTTGGCATCTACGTGTAAAACTTGCTCAGCTAAAAATTGATAACCAACACCACTTGGCTCATGAAAACACGGCACATTTTGAGAAAACGCACCGATTAAGGCACGCACTTTATTGGGATTGTTAATGTTAAATGCGGGATGATTTAACAACGATTTAACTTGCGTCAGCGTATTCGGCAACGGCGCTAATGCTTGAATACTAAACCATTTATCCATCACCAACGTTTCAGTCTGATACGTATGATAAAAAACCTCCAATGCTTTTTGGCGTTCGTGAGAATCATGATAATTGAGGGCAACCAAAGCACCCATTTTATCCGTCATATTATCCGCTGCTTCCAATTGCTGGCATGCTAACGCTCGATAATAGTCATTGGCTTGCAGCAAATAAAACAGGGCATTATTACGAACCGAACGTTTTCCCATATTAAGCGTGCTATACACATACGTGCCTTTTAAGGTATGTTTTTGATACGTGTTCAACCAATCCTGCTCCAGCGCTTTTGCTAATTTTTTTACAACTCCCGACTGAACGGCCACGATGGCCGATACATCCGCTACTTTCATCGACAAAATTAAATCATTCATTTCAGGCAATAACAGCAGTTTTGCCAGTAAATTAGGGTCAATATCGTTATCATGCACTAAAGATTGAAATAAATAAGTAAAGGATAATTGATATTCAAACGCTTGTTTTTTCTGATATTCCTCAATCCACGCTAATAAATATTTTTTTGTAAATTTTTGTTGAGATTCCCAGCGCACAAAGGAATCTTGGCTATGTTGAATCAAACATTTTAATTCATCCTCGGTAGAAGGATAATGCACTATAACTGGCGCTGAAAAATCTTCCAATAAAGAAGGAACCGGTGACTCTGCAATATTATCAAATGTAAAGGATTCCTGGGCTTTACGGAGGCTTAACACGCGGGGTGCCATAATTACCTGCCCTTGATCATTTAAGAGACTCATAGCGAAAGGAATATGCAGCGGCTTTTTATCTTTTTGATCGGCGGTAGAAATGGTTTTCTGTTCTATGTTTACTGTATAAGTTTTCTTAATGGCATCATATGTAGTTTTAATCGTTAGCTCTGGTGTTCCACTTTGATCATACCATAAACGGAAATGACTCAAATCAACACCGGATGATTCCTCCATGGCGGAAATAAATTCTTCAGTTGTCACTGCTTGTCCATCGTATTTGTCAAAATAATACTCTAACGCTTGGGAGAAAACTGGTTTTCCCAACAGCGTCTGAACCATGCGAATTACTTCACAACCTTTCTCATACACGGTCATCGTATAAAAATTATTAATTTCGATGTACGATTTTGGGCGAATAGGATGCGACATTGGCCCACTGTCTTCCGGAAATTGCCGCACGCGAATATCGTGTGCTAAATTAATACGAACCAATCCGTGGGATGTCATATCTCCAGAAAATGCTTGCTCTCGAAAGGTAGTTAACCCTTCCTTAAGTGTAATTTCAAACCATTCCCGAACCGTTACACGATTCCCAGACCAATTATGAAAATATTCATGTCCTACCACGCGTTCAATATTCATATAATCAAAATCTGTGGCCGTTTCTTGTTTCGCCAATACATATTTAGTATTAAAAATATTAAGTCCTTTGTTTTCCATAGCACCGGCATTAAAATCATCCACAGCAACAATCATGTATTGATCTAACTCATATTCACGATGATACGTTTTTTCATCCCACTCCATCGCTCGTTTTAATGATTGCAACGCATAACCCGCCTGATCTTTTTTACCTTTTTCCACATACACAAAACAACGAATGCGTCGACCGGAGGGTGTAACATGCACGTCTTCAATCACATCCAAATTGCCTGCAACCAAAGCAAATAAATAACACGGTTTTAACGAAGGGTCTTCCCATAACACAAATCGTTTTCCATTGGATAACCGTTCTTCGTCAATAAGATTGCCATTGGCCAATAGATGCGGATAACGGTTAGGGTCAGCAGTAATACCCACTTTAAAATGCGATAACACATCAGGACGATCCAGAAAATAAGTAATTCGACGAAATCCCTCTGCTTCACAGTGCGTGCAAAAATTATCTCCCGATACATATAATCCACTTAATTGAGTATTAGTCTTTGGATTAATTTGTACAACGGTTTCTAAGCGAAATTGATCTGGCACATCCGTTATCGTAAGAAAATGATCATCCACTTTATACTGAAGTTTATGAAGCATTTTTCCATCTAAAATAACTTTTTGCAATACCAGTTCTTCTCCATTCAGCTGTAAAGGTGCATTCAATTCGGTAGAACCAGGATTGCGCACAATATCCAGAATGCTTTTAACGTGCGTTTGAGTTTCATGTAAATCAAAATGTAAATGCACACTTTTAATTAAAAAATGGGATGACCGATATTCTTTTAAATAAATTGTTTTATGTGCTCTACTCATTCTGATCGCCCCCATCGTAAAAACCCATAGCCCAAAATACCGGATACTAAAGACCCACTCATAATTCCCATTCGTACCAGGGCGCCATGCTCTACATTGTCATATCCAAATGCCAAACCACCAATAAACAAACTCATGGTAAATCCAATGCCCGCTACTAAACTCACACCGTAAATATCTTTCCAGGTCGTATTATGCGGCATCGGCGCTAATTTGTTTTTAACCATCAACCAGGTTGTTCCGAAAATGCCTATTTGTTTACCCACCAATAATCCTAACGCAATGCCCAAAGGAATCGAATGAAGAAAATAATTCCACGAGATGCCTTCAAAGGAAATGCCTGTATTGGCAAACGCAAAAATAGGCAAGACTAAAAAAGCTACCCACGGCAATAATCCTTGTTCCAAATCTCGCAGCGGTGAAATGGACGCATCGTTTCGCTTACGAATGGGAATGGCAAAAGCTAAAATAATACCAGCCAGTGTAGCGTGCACTCCCGAATTCAGCACACAAGCCCACAATCCTAATCCCACTAAAAAATAGGGGGCACGTCGTATCACATTAAATCGATTGAGCAACACTAATACCAATACTAAGAGGGCAGATACCGCCAATAACGGCGCTGAAATCTCCGCCGTATAAAAGACTGCAATCACAATAATGGCCCCAATATCATCAAAAATAGCCACCGCCGTTAAAAATAACTTTAAAGACAACGGTATTCGATCACCTAAGCAAGCCAAAACTGCCAGTGCAAATGCAATATCCGTAGGCGTGGGAATAGCCCATCCTCGCAATGCCACCGGATTATGATAATTAAAAGCAATATAAATAAGAGCCGGTATTGCCATTCCACCCACGGCCACCACCGCCGGCAACAAAACATTGGGCAGGCCTTTTAACTCTCCTTCGAGCATTTCGCGCTTTATCTCTAATCCCACCATCATAAAAAAAACTACCATTAACCCTTCATTCACCCACAGCAAAAGCGGTTTTGAAATAGACCAATGGCTGAGCTGCACCGTAAAGGGCATGGAAAAAAGTGCTTCGTAATAAGGCCTGAGACTCGTATTATCCACCACCAATGCCACAATCGTTGTGACAAACAACAACCATCCCCCTATCGCTTCCGTAGTCATAAAGCGGCGAACGGTTCTAATACGAAAAAGAGACATTGAGGTTCCTTGTAAGAATTTTTCCGAGCCCTATTCTAATATAGACCACACCCCCCGTCACCCCGTAGCAACCTCGGATTGAGACAAACCGAAAATCCAGGCTACAATTTTTATTTCTAAAAAAAGAAAAAATCAGGCAACAAGGACAGGGGAAGAGGTAGTCGACCCACCAGTAGGAGAAGGACTTAACAAGGCCGTACTAGCACCTGCTCCTGCTGCTGCTGAAGCTGCACAAGCAGGCAACTCGGCCCTGGCCACTGTTCTTTCCAGAGAAACAGGCAATGGACGCCGTTGCATCACCTGGTCGTACAATAAATCCAATATGTCCTCTTTAAACGTCGCCTCATAAGGCCTTAACGCTTCTGCATCCACCTCGCCAACCAAATAATTCAACAACGTACGAGCAGCCGCTAAACTTTCCCTCTTCCATGACGCCACAAAAGAAAAAGTTCTTTCTCTTAAGTCAATATAACGCCTAAGAGAAGCTAAAATAATTTTTCGAGGATAATCACCTCCCCTTAAATGCACTAACACGCGTCCATGGATAGTGAGCGATAAATTACATTTAAATAAATGCAAGGTCGTCACCCGATTTACATCCAGCATTCGAGGAGGCTGTACCGTTGCAGGCAAATAAGCCCTGTCCAGTGTTTCCCAGAAACGTGAATCCGTTAAATGACCTATATCGAGCCGATCATCATTTAATAAAGCAGCCACAATATCAAAATTTCGTCTATAGGAAGCATAGAGAATGGCCGTCCCGCACGTATTGCGAGCGTTGATGTCTAGATCCGGGTGAGCCAATAACGCATTAACAACCTTTAAATGATTTCGTGCTGCAGCCAGTATCAATAATGTACTGCCTTCATTGTCTCTTTCATTAACATTGGCGCCGGCGCCTAATAATGCACAGACGATCGCATCATAACCTTCTGTCGCCGCTATCAATACTGCCGATTCTCCTACTCTATTTCTCAAATGAACACTGACTCCATTGGCGAGTAAAGCGCTTACCAGGGGTAAATGCCCCCCTTTTACGGCTGCTATCAGCGCCGTCTCACCCGTATTATTTTGAGCATTAATATCAGTACGAGGATCCGCTAATAAACGGGCCACTTCTGCGGGATTATTGCTTTTTACCGCTAGAATTAAAGCCGTATTGCCCTCTTCATCTCGGATGGAAGGATGTTGCAATAACAGCTCAACTATCGCGCGATGGCCTTTTTCTCTCGCTGCGCTTAAAGCAGTACAGATTCCCTCAATTATTAGGTGGGGATCTGCTCCTGCTGCTAATAGAATACGAACAACTTCTGTATGACCCTCCCGCGCTGCCAAGATCAATGGAACTAATCCATTACTATCGCGTTTTTCTTTATTAACTCCTTTAGCAAGCAATGCGTTGACGATAGTGGCATACCCTCGATAAGCCGCCCACACCAACGGAGTACTGTCCCTGGATCCCTCTGTCTCAAGCTCCGATACATCTAACCCTTCCACAAGAATAGCCGCTATCGCTTCATGGCGTGTGTTGAGGGCACATACCAATGCATGTCTACGATCCCCACTATCAGCCCCCGCTGCTACTAAAGCACGAACTATCGTTTCATGCCCTGAATTCGCCGCCTCTGCTAATGCAGTCTTTACGGCCTTATTTTTTAAATGAATATTTGCTCCATTCCCAAGTAAATCCACGACAAGGGGCAAATATCCCCCTCTTACGGCTGCTATCAGCGCCGTCTCACCCGTATTATTTTGAGCATTAATATCAGTACGAGGATCCGCTAATAAACGGGCCACTTCTGCGGGATTATTGCTTTTTACCGCTAGAATTAAAGCCGTATTCTCTTCTTCATCTCGAATGGAAGGATGTTGCAATAACAACGCCACTACCGCACTATGGCCTTTTTCTCTCGCTACACTTAACGACGTATCTCTCCCAGCTCTAGCGTTAACATCGGCGCCTCCTTCCAACAACAAACGAACCGCCCCTAGGTGGCCATGAGCCGCCGCTGAGAATAACGGAAATAATCCTTTCCTATCACGTTTGTCTGTATTAGCTCCCTTAACAAGCAACACGTTGACAATAGCGTCATATCCTCGATAAGCCGCCCACACGAGAGGAAGACAACCATCCTCTGCCTCCTCCTCCAGTTCCGCTCTCACTAGGGGGGTGAGGAGAATAGCTGCTACCGATTCATAGTCTTTTTCAAAAGCGCATATCAATGCGTCTCTACAATTTCCACTATCAACCCCGGCTACTAATAAATTGCGGACTATCGTTTCATGCCTCGCCTTCACTGCTACTACCAGCGCCGATTCCCCTGCTCTATTTTTCAAGTGAACATTGGCTCGATTTGCAAGTAAATCCATGAGAAGGGGTAGATGTCCTCCCCTTGCGGCTGCTATCAGCGCCGTCTCACCCATATTATTTTGAGCATTAATATCAGTACGAGGATCCGCTAACAAACAGGCCACTTCTGCGGGATTATTGCTTTTTACCGCTCGAATTAAAGCCGTATTCTCTTCTTCATCTCGGATGGAAGGATGTTGCAATAACAGCTCAACTATCGCGCGATGGCCTTTTTCTCTCGCTGCGCTTAAAGCAGTACAGGTTCCCTCTACTAGGTTGGGATTTGCTCCTGCTGCTAATAGAATACGAACAGCTTCTGTATGCCCCTCCCGCGCTGCCAAGATCAATGGAACTGATCCATTACTATCGCGTTTTTCTTTATTAACTCCTTTAGCAAGCAATGCGTTGACGATAGTGGCATACCCTCGATAAGCCGCCCACACCAACGGAGTACTGTCCCTGGATCCCTCTGTCTCAAGTTCCGATACATCTAACCCTTCCACAAGAATAGCCGCTATCGCTTCATGGCGTGTGTTGAGGGCACATACCAATGCATGTCTACGATCCCCACTATCAG
>DATDVD010000135.1:0-3148 GCA_035290065.1 Coxiellaceae bacterium
ACAACAATACGAAGAGGAATATTCATCTGAACAGCGGCATAACCGCCACAACTTTCGGTGGCGTAGAGCGTTTCAAACATATCGTCGATAATTTTTTGAGTCGCTGCCCCAAACGCTTCCACAGGCTTGGCCACTTGGCGCAACCGTTCATCGGGATATTGCAAGACGGTTAAGATAGTCATAGAGGGATTTTAGCATAAAAAAAATGAGGTGCCAGCGCAGCCTAAGGCTTTGGGCACGGTATAGATTTTCTATTCAATGCCTCGTAGGATCAAGGCATGGACATCCAAACCCTCACGCAGATTCATCCCGATTACCCACCGCTTTTGAAAGAAATTTCCCATCCTCCCACTTCACTCTATATAAGAGGTAACCTATCGGTGCTGTCCCATCCGCAAGTCGCCATCGTCGGCAGCCGTAATCCCAGCCCTATCGGCATAGAAATTGCCATGGCTTTTGCGTATGAATTGGTAAAAGCCGGCTTTACCATTACCAGTGGGTTGGCTAGGGGAATTGATACAGCGGCTCATCAGGGCGCCTTAAAAGCTGGCGGTCAAACCATCGGGGTTTTGGGCGGAGGGTTTGATCATTTCTACCCCAGAGCCAATCGCACATTAGCCGACACTATGATGGCTCAAGGGGCAGTGATCACGGAACATCCACTGGGAAGCGCCCCTAAAGCGGCTCATTTTCCTCAGCGCAATCGCATCATTAGTGGGCTAAGTCTAGGGGTGTTAATCGTTGAAGCTGCCCAGCAATCCGGTTCACTGATCACCGCCTTTTTAGCGTTGGAGCAAAATCGCGAAGTGTTTGCCATTCCTGGCTCTCTTTATCATCCCCAAGCCAAAGGCTGTAATCTTCTGATTAAAAAAGGCCATGCTAAATTAGTAACAGACGTGAGAGATATTTTGGAGGAGCTGTCCGTGCCTTACCGTCTCTCCGAAAAGGCTTCATGCCCGCCCTCTCACAAAGCTCAACTTGATTCTGGACAAAAAAAACTGTTAGAGTGTATAGAATACGAGCCCACAAGCCCGGATCAACTGATTGAAAGAACAGGCTTTTCGGCCCAAAAAGTAAACTCCATGTTGCCAATGCTGGAATTACATGGTTATATTGCGCCCTTTATGGGAGGCTATATACGAAATCCATAGCCTAAACTGCAATAACGATTTCACCCACGGAAGGGGCTAAGCAGCATCATGACCAAACACTTAGTGATTGTTGAATCACCCGCCAAATCCAAAACGCTCCAAAAATATTTGGGAAAAGACTATGAAGTGTTAGCGTCTTATGGTCACGTGCGCGATTTAATTCCCAAAGAAGGCGCGGTGGACACAGCCCATGATTTTGCCATGCGTTATCAACTGATCGAACGCAATATTCGACACATGGACGCTATTGCTCGTGCTGCCAAAAAAGCCGATATTCTTTATCTTGCGCTTGACCCGGATCGGGAAGGCGAAGCGATTGCGTGGCATGTGGTTCAAGTCTTGCAGGATAAAAAAGCCTTAAGCGATAAAATAACCAAACGCGTGGTGTTTCACCAAATTACTCCCGCTGCTGTACAAAAAGCGATTCAAGAACCCCGCGATATCTCAATGGATTTGGTCAATGCGCAACAAGCCCGCCGAGCCTTGGATTATTTAGTGGGTTTTACTTTATCCCCTTTATTGTGGCGTAAAGTGCGCGCAGGACTTTCTGCAGGCCGCGTACAATCACCAGCCCTTCGCATGATTGTAGAACGCGAAGAACAAATCGAGGCCTTTACATCGCAAGAATATTGGACGATTCACGCGGAATTGGAAGAAAAAACACAGAAATTCTCGAGCAAATTGATCGCCTACGGCGGCGAAAAGGTTGAACAATTTACGGTTACGGATGAAAAAAATGCTCAGCGTATAATCGAGGCGCTAAAAAAAACGGGTGGAAAAGCGTTAACGGTTATCGAAGTCACGAAAAAAGAACGTAAACGATATCCTTCCCCGCCGTTTATTACCTCCACGCTTCAACAAGAAGCCGCACGAAAACTCGGATTTTCTACCGCACGTACCATGCAAATTGCACAACAATTGTATGAAGGAATTGATATTGGTGAAGGCACAGAAGGATTGATTACGTATATGCGTACGGATTCGGTGACCTTGGCACCTGAAGCCTTGCAGGAGATTCGCACGTGCATTGAAAAACGTTATGGCAAAGCCAATGTACCTGAAAGCCCCACGCTTTATAAGGCTAAATCTAAAAATGCTCAGGAAGCGCACGAAGCCATTCGGCCAACCTCTGTCTTTAATGAACCGTCCGCCATTAAAAAACATTTAACCATCGAACAATTTAAATTATACGATTTGATTTGGAAACGCACGATGGCTTGCCAAATGATTCCAGCCACACTGAATATGGTTTCGATTGATTTTGCGTGTGGCGAAGGCAATGTGTTTCGTGCGACAGGTTCTACGATGGTTAATCCTGGATTTATCAGCGTGTATCAAGAAGGATTGGATGATAGTAAAGAAGACGAAAGCGAAAGTGCAATTCTACCGCCGCTTGAAAAAGGGCAAACGGTGACCTTGCTGGATATCAAAGGCGATCAACATTTCACGGAACCCCCCCCGCGCTTTACCGAAGCAAGCCTTGTAAAAGCCTTAGAAGAACACGATATCGGCCGTCCTTCTACCTACGCCAGTATTATTTCCACACTAAAAAATCGTGAATACGTGGAAATGGATAGCAAACGATTTAAACCCACCGACGTGGGCCGTGTCGTTAATAAATTTTTAACGCATTATTTCACGCAATATGTCGATTATGATTTCACTGCTCATTTGGAAGATACATTGGATCAAATCGCGCGTGGCGAAAAAGCGTGGGTGCCGATTTTAAAAGAATTTTGGACGCCATTTAAAACACAAGTCGATAAAATTAACGAAACCGTTCAACGAAGTGATGTCACCCAAGAAAAAATCGACGAAAAATGCCCCAAATGTGACAAAGGATTATCTATTCGATTAGGTCGAAACGGACGTTTTGTGGGATGCACCGGTTTTCCAGAATGTGATTACACACGCGGTATGGATGGTGAAGAAAATCAACCCGAAATACTGGATCGAAAATGCCCTGACTGCAATGAACCTTTGCTCGTCCGCCACGG
>DATDVD010000136.1:0-2809 GCA_035290065.1 Coxiellaceae bacterium
GCTGCAATGTCTGCTGATAGGTGTGCCAAATCGTTCTCTGGTCGCGCTGCAAGATGGCTGCGATTTCGGCAAAGGTGCGCTGCTGGTTTTCGTGCAGGAATTTAACGACTGCTCGCAGCGTGCTTAACACGTTGCAGAAAATAGAAACGGGCAGCTTTGGCTCAAAAAGCTGCTGCAGCTGCGGCAAGTGCGAGAATATCTCCGCTTTTGCTTGGGCTATTTTCTCGGCAAGAATACGATCAATTTCGGCTTCGAGAGGGTTGAGGGGGTGCACTTCATTGCGCAGCCCGGGAAGTTTCTTTGTTTCCTGAGAAAATGAAGCTGCCGCTAGCGAAACGGGGGATTTTTTACTTATTATGTAAGGCTTTTTAGCCTTTTTATCCGTTTTCAAACTTATTATGTAAGGCTTTTTAGGTAAAGCTTACACATAATTAAACCTATTATGTAAGGTAATATAAACTTTTCTCCCTGCAACGCTTTATGCCATGCCAACGTGTGGGGGAGGTGGTTAAGAACGGAGTAAAGATGATCTAGAAAGAATCATTAATAATTTTGAAAAGTTAGTTTTATATATTCCTTCATTCTTCCATTCTTAGTCTTTATGCTTTACTGAGGTGAAAGTGATTGAAAAAGAAGCTATCGTCGGCGAATTATCGTTCCGTTCGCCATGCTCTCCTTTTTTTGGTACTGGTGGTCATCATTGCTGTTCCTGTAGCATCGGGCAGTTTTTGGGAATTCTGGGATTTGTTTACGGGAAATGATATCACTGGGGCAGTTACCTTTTCTTCAACGGTAGCGTCCATTCAGATTAATGCGCTTCCCGTCGTTTATAACGTCTTTCTTAAAAATGAAACGGCTCTTACGGTTTCAGAATCAACGATTAAACAGATTAACCTTTCTTTTATTGCGAACGACACTGATGGGGCAGGAACGTTGGATAATACCACGGCAGCAATCCAAATAAACAAGACGGGAGAAGCAGTTCGCTTTAATTTTACCTGTACTCCCAATTCAACATTATCATTGACCCAAGGGATTAACTATTCCTGTTCGGTGTTTGTGTGGTATTTTGACGGCGGTGGCGACTGGACCATAAACGCATCTATTAAAGATAGCTTGGGGGGATATGGCGAAAATCGCACCGAGCAACTTTTTATTGGGACATTGACAGCCATGGCCATGTACCCTGCAGCATTGACCTGGCCCACTCTCGAATCTGGAGCGACCAACCAAACATCGAATGCTGACCCGATCACCATTAACAATACCGGGAATAAGGATATCAATGTCGGAGGGATTACGGTTACGGGCTATGACCTGCAGGGCCAGACGACTACGACAGACTTCATTCGGGCGCAGAATTTCAGTGTGTATGACCGCAATGGAACCAGTTCCTGTTCAGGTGTCAACTGCTTGGAGTGCAATGGAACGCTCCTGCAGAATAAGACTGCTCAAGCGTTGTCCACTGCTAATATCACTGCTGGCAATAATTCCCGCGATAATCATACGGGGGAGAGCGGTCAAGAGGATTTCTTCTTTTGCCTTCGCTTTGTTCCCACGGAAATTGCCCGACAAGTATATAATACCACAGGAACCCAGACAGCCGCATGGACTATCACAGTAAGCTAGAAAGATAAAAAGTGAGGAATAAAAAGATGATATACAAGAAGTTTAGCGGGATGCTTCTTTTGAGCATATTGGTTTTGCCCCTTTTTGCTGCTGCGTATGGGGTATCTTCCCCTTTTTGGGATACTCGGCCTTTAGTACTGCAGCCTGGGCAGACCGAAGATATAACTTTAGAATTACAGAATCTGGTTGGTGGCAATGATATTCTTCTGCGGGCTCGTGTTGCGGAAGGCGCTGAGATTGTTACGTTACTTGATGAGAACCTTGATTATTATGTTCCTTTTGGCAGCCAGAATGTATACTCCAGAGTTCGTATTTCTGTTCCTGAAGATGCTCGTGATGGCCAGAGCTGGAAAGTGGGGATTCTGTTTACTGCCATTCCGCTCTCTGAGGAGGGGGGCATGGTACAGTTAGGCGGAGGCGTGAAGACGGCATTTCCCGTTGTTATCAAAGTGCCTACGTTAGCAGAGGTTAAAGAGCCTTTCCCAGCAGTTGCCCTCTTGGTTGCCGCTGGAATCATCTTGGTTGGAGCGGTGGTCGGGTACGTTCTCTTCAGAAGAAAGAACAAGTAGGTTGTAGGGTCTATGCCTATTGTGGCCAATGAAAAAAGAATGGATGCTTGCCGGTAGCGGGATTCTCCTGATAGCTTTTTTTTTTCTCGCTTTCTTTTTTTTTCCGCAAACGGGGATTACGGGCAGCAGCGTTATTGACAGTGCCACCATCATCGACGGCTCAGCAACGGTAGGGAGTAGTCCTGTCTCTTTAGTCATCATTGCGAGCCACACAAATAGTTCCGTTCCTACTTCAGGGAATTATACCCCAGAATCGGCGGCTCTTAAAGAAATTATTCCCCTTATCACGAACCTAACGGCGGGATGGCAAATAAATATGACACTCCACGGGCCTGCTTTTCCTTCGTCGTGGACGGAACGGGAGCCTAATTCTACGGAAGCCGGGAGCAAAAAGATAGAATTCTTTGAAGTGGCAATAAATGATTCCACGGCGGGAGGCTCTTATTCTATTTACTTCAATGTCACACAAGAAAAACTGGGAAACCTCCCCGCAGCTAATATCAGCTTGTTTCTTTTTAATGATTCTGCGGAAGCATGGGAAAATCTCAGCACAACGGTTGTTGATGGAACGGCTGACCCTGCCAGCTTTTATGCTATTAGCTCCCATTTTT
>DATDVD010000137.1:0-7682 GCA_035290065.1 Coxiellaceae bacterium
AATGCTAATAACATTTATTGCGTTTATAGCTCTCAACCAATGCCTTCTCCTTACGGCAGATTAGCTTCTAATATACGCTTATATAAACCGTTAAATAAATTCCAACCATCCACCCCTTCTTTATGGTGGAGTAGTAGTGGCCAGCAGCTTTGCGGGGGAGGCTATAGTTCAGGCTCTCAAAATAGTTGCAACTGGTAACTTAAGACTGAAGAGGAGCCTGAAGAGAGCTCACGTATCTAGTTACTTATTCTTATTAAGTAATTAGATACTTGACCCCTTTGCTGTCAAATCCCCCCAAAAGATATAATAGGAATGGAACCGATCAAATTAAGCCAAAAGCACTTGCAAACCCATAAATTTATATATAAAATTATGCTTTAACTCTGTAAATTTAATGAAATTTTATGTTTATACACAGAACAATCCAAGCATATATAAAAAAATATCTTTATAATCAAACGGATAAGAAATACGCTATTATCGTATATGGGCCTAGGCAAGTGGGAAAAACCACCTTGCTAGAACACCTAATCTCCTTACAGCCCCCTCGAGCACTGGAGTTTCAAGATAAGACACCCCATCAATTCCAAAATGGCTCTGCCTTTACCCTGAAGGCACGAGAAGCCGCCTATTTCAATGCTGATCACCTGGATGTCCGTGTTCAATTTGCTTATGAAAACATTACCCAGCTGGAAAGCACCCTTAAAGGTTTGAAGCTACTCCTATTGGACGAAGCCCAGCGAATCGAGAACATTGGCCTAGTATTAAAGATATTGGTTGATCATCATCCCGATCTGCAAATCATCGCAACGGGTTCCTCTAGTTTTGAGCTATCCAACAAAATCAATGAACCTTTAACTGGAAGAAAAAGGGTGTTTCACCTTTATCCTTTTTCGTTTGAAGAGCTATATGGCAAACTAAATTTTATTGAACAACAACGAAAATTACCCAGCCTGTTACGCTTTGGCAGTTACCCCGATATTATTGAAAAAAACGAAAACGAAGCCATTGCTCGGTTACGTGAACTAACCGACAGCTACTTATTTAAAGATGTTTTTAGTTTCCAACGTTTAAAAAAACCCGAGTTGTTGACTAAGTTATTACAGCTGTTGGCGTTCCAAGTGGGCTCAGAAGTTACTTTCCATGAATTAGCACAACAATTAGGTGTCGACCAACTGACTGTCCAAAATTATATACAATTATTAGAAGAAGCTTTTGTTATTTTTCGATTAGGCGCGTTTAAACGCAATCTACGTAATGAAATAACCAAAAGCCGTAAAATCTATTTTTGGGATTTAGGCATTCGCAATACGCTGATTAATAATTTCAACCCTCTTGATCTACGAGACGATGTTAGAAAACTATGGGAAAATTTTTGCATCATAGAACGTTTAAAACACTTACAAAACCATCAAAAATTCGTGAATTGTTACTTTTGGCGAACTTACCAAGATAAAGAAATCGATTACATTGAAGAAGCTAACGGCGAACTCCACGCCTACGAATTCACCTGGTCTCCTAAAAAACAAAAGAAGCCACCGAAGGATTTTATGGAAGAATATAAACCAAAAAGATTCAAAATAATCAACCGAGAGAATTTTTTGGAGTTCTTGATAGAAAATGAAAGATGATAAATTTACAACAGATTATAATGAGCTAATGAAATTAGCTGAAAAAATAAAGGCCCTTTAATTAATGCTGGCGCACGGATTCGAACCGCGGACCGGTTGATTACAAATCGATTCGGTGATTTATAATCTGCGGAACACTGGCTATAGATTGGCTTAAACGAGTCAGCATAGTGATCTCCCTTAGTTATTAGAAGCATTATATTCTACCCCCCCTATTAACTCATTAATGTTGACTTATCAGCATAATATCAGCATAATGATTATTCCAATATTGCAGATAAAAAGCCATTATTATGCCGATAAATTTTAACCCCACCTATAGAATTACAGCCGATATTGCCAAATATCTTATGCGGATTGAGGCCGCCAAAGAACAGGTAAACCTCCTGCCCATTACACCCACGGTATTGGCCTCTTTACGGGAAACAGCAAGGTTGTATACTACCCACTATTCTACGATGATTGAGGGTAACCGTTTAAATCCAAAGGAAGTCAAAGAAGTTATCGAGCTCAAAGGGCACTTTCCGGGTCGACAACGAGATGAGCACGAGGTAAAAGGTTATTACGCGGCATTGGCACAAATGGAACAATACGCCGCCCAGCAGCACCATCCTGTTACTGAAAAGGTTATCCAAACCTTACACGCACTCGTCATGAGTGATGGGCGTTCTAATGCCAAACCCACACCTTACCGTGACGGCCAAAATGTCATTAAAGATGGTGCTACGGGTACTATCGTTTACATGCCACCCGAGATAAAAGATGTCCCCAACCTTATGCGCGAACTTATTGTATGGGTTAAGGAAAGCTCTGAACTGCCTTGTCCGATTGTAGCTGCCATCAGTCACTATCAATTCGCGACCATCCATCCTTATTATGACGGCAATGGCCGCACTGCCCGATTGCTCACCACATTAATCTTGCACTTAGGCGGATACGATTTAAAAGGGCTTTATTCCCTAGAAGAATACTACGCCAAAAACTTACTCGCCTATTATCGCGCCATTAGCATTGGTCCTTCTCATAATTATTATTTTGGGCGTGTAGAAGCGGATATTACCCAATGGATAGAATATTTCTGCGAAGGAATGGCCGTCGCTTTTGAAAAAGTAGTCAGCCAGATGGCCCAAGCACACGAAAAAGGCCACAAAGACCATTCGAAATTATTACGCACCCTCGACCCCAAACAACGAAAAGCCCTTGAACTATTCAAATATCACGACGTAATCACCAGCCAACAAATCGGCAAACTCTTCGGCTTTAAACCTCGCACCAGCACAGCACTCTGCAAAAAATGGGTAGAAGAAAAATTCTTAACTATTACAGATCCCTCTAATAAGGCGAGGAAATATAAATTAACAAATAAATATCAGGTGTTGTTAGAAGAATAACGTAGGTTAGGTTAGGCTAAGCAACGCGAAGCCCAACCTACGTATTCCTTTCTTGACCCCTTCACTTTCTAGGTTAGAATGAAAAAGGATAAGGGGGCTCTAGCTTATGATTCGTTGCCGTTTTGCAAAACCTTCTGATTTAAAATTTATTTATCAAGCTTTAAAAAATATGGCACAAGAACAGGGTGTTATAGGGCGATTTTGTAAAACCCCTGACTTTTTTGAGAAAGCCCTTTTTTCAGAAACGCCCTTGGCTCAAGTCTTGTTAGCTGAACAGGATAATGAAGTTGTAGGGCTATGTATGTTTTCGGAAACGAATCGAAATTTTACACTGTTTGAAAAACCCGGAATTTTTATTCACGATATTTATGTAGTACCTACTGCACGTCGACAAAATGTAGCTACCACTTTATTTAAAGAAATCCAAAAAATTGCGAAAGAACGAGACTATGGCCGTATTGATTGGGTAGTGCTTAAAATGAATACGGGTGCAAAGAATTTTTATAAAACATGGGTTAAAGAGGGTGCTGGTGAAGTGGATTATATCCATTATATGAGAATGCCTGTGACATTAGATAAAAATGGTATGGCTTAAACGAGTCAGCACATAGGTTGGGCTGAGCGAAAGCGAAGCCCAACAGAGATAAATCGACATCCGTTGGGCTTCACTAGCGTTCAGCCCAACCTACTTATTTATTTTTTAAAATGGAATGCTGGCGCACGGATTCGAACCGCGGACCGGCTGATTACAAATCAGCTGCTCTACCAACTGAGCTACGCCAGCGTATTGAGAAAACACGCTTTTGAGTCATCCTGACATTCTTGCCCTGCCTGGGGGAATACAGCACGTCATTTATTAGGGCACGGGCCGATCACGATCGGCCCCTACATTAATAACTCTGCTCCCTGCTGTAAAGCTATAGGCAGAAAAGAAGGGGCATTGTATAAAACTAGTGGCTATAAGGCAATCGTCTCCGTAGCCTAGAGTGCAGATCCAGGAAGGAGGAAACTTAGTAGAGACCGTATCCCACTACAAGATATAGCCGCCAACCGTGGCTAAAAGAGGCTTTTGCTGCTAGCATTATTGCTTAACAAACAGGGATATCATGGTCAAGGCACTGGTTCTTAAGCATAAGCCCTTTATTTTCCAAGTGATGCGATTCGGGATTATTGGATTATCGGCTACAACTGTTCAGTTTTTATCCGTTGTTGGCCTGGTAGAATGGCTGTCGTTTAACCCGCTGGTCGCTAACGCGTCTGCCTTTATAGGCTCCACCACCATAAGCTATTTAGGCCACCGTCAATGGACCTTTCATCAAACCGAAGAGCACCACCGTCACGCCATCCCTAAATTTTTACTAACAGCCCTCACCAACCTGGGCGTCATGGAGTTGCTCTACTCTCTTTTACTGTATCACTATCATCTCCATTACATTCCCGCTTTATTCATTGTGGTATGCATTTCTGCCGGCTTTAACTTCACCGTCAGCAAATTCTGGACCTTCAAGGACTATGCGAAGACATGGCTTGCCACAGAAGCAACCCTGCAAAAAGAATAACCCCTACACAAAACCCTCCAAAACTTGAATTTTTTCCCATTGGCAATTCTTCGCGAAACACATTATAAAGCACTGACCCCGCTAAAAAAGCCACCATTAAACTCACCAACAAAACATTAACAGGATCCGTAACAACCGTTACTACCCATCCCAACAATAATGCCAACAAAAACATTAAACGCGCCTTTCCACTAAACTGCTTTCCAAAATGCGCACTAAAATTACGATCCACCAACATAAAATGCAACCCAATGGCCACGGCAAAAATCACCGCAAAACTTAAGCCCGTTTGCACACGCAACGGCATAGTGTACGTAATTAAAAAATTATACAACGCAAACAAAAATACATGCAGATAATAAACAGGGCGTTGATTTTCTCTCTGTACATTCCCCACTCGCCACGCCAATCGCTCTAATCCGTAATACACCATAAATCCTATTAAAGCGGCAATAAAAATTCCTAAATCCAACAACGGTGTCAAAGGATCGTATTGGCTTAAAAGCTTGCCTAACGGTTCATTATTCTCAACTAAGGATGGCAACATATGCAAAAAGACATACGCCACAGCCGTTCCTCCCGAAAAAGAAACAAAAAATGGCTGTCCAAAAAATTTATGTCGATTTAGATAAGGTGATACTGCATGCGCCAAGATTAGGCACACAGTAATAAAAAAGGCGGTGGTTAAGTTGCCTAAATTAATAAAATCCATAGAATCCCTTCCTGAAATTTTTTTAAATTACCACAGAAGTGTCTTTAACCATCCCTCGTTTCAGCATATTCAAATAAATGGTCTTCATGGCCACTTGTTGCCAAAAGGGAACTAATCGTTGATACGAATCCTGATTCAACACTTCGGAACTTAATCGTTCGGCCACTACACCACACATACAGGCAGCGTGCAGTCCAAAGGTATTTGCAATGGTAAACAAGGTGGCCGATTCCATTTCAAATGCCACCACATTTAATTGCTGCCATTCTTTCATCGACCCTTGAAAACGACGCACCACGTATTTGGAATAGTTATCATACCGCTCTTGTCCCGGATAAAATGTATCCGTTGAAGAAACAATACCCACATGATGAGGCACGTTTAACATTTCTGCCGCTTCCAATAACGATGCCGTAAAACGAAGGGAGGCTACAGCCGGATATTCAATCGGGGCATAATGCGTGGAAGCCCCATCCAATCGCACCGCTGCTTTCACAATCACTAAATCACCCAATTTAATTTTAGGATGAATAGACCCGGTGGTTCCAACACGTAAAAAATAACGAATGCCAATATTCGCCAATTCCTCTACCACAATAGAGGTAGAAGGCCCACCAATACCGGTCGAGCACACCAATACTTTATGCCCATGAAAATCCGCCAAATAACTTGTAAATTCACGGTGGCTTTCTAAAAATTGGGCATTGGGGTCAAATGCTTTTGCCAACACTTCTACGCGTTGAGGATCACCGGGCACTAAGGCATATTCTGCACCTTGAATCATAGCTTTATTTAACTGCAAGTGATGTTGTTTGGAATCGTCGGTCATGATGGTTTACCTGCTTTTAAAATAGGATGTAATTGAAAATGATAACTCACAAAGGATGCAATAATCGTGCCTAAAATACCGCCGGCAATCACATCACTTAAAAAATGATAGCAATGGCTCACTAAACCCATCGCACAGCCTAAAAAATAAAGCACCAAAATCCAGCGAATTTTAGGATAGGCTACCCAAAAAGCAATAAAAAACGACGTAACATAACTCATATGCCCTGAAGGAAACGATTCAAACAAGGGCCCTTTGCTGAAAAAATGAAAGGTATAAGGATCGATATGCTGAAACCAACTGCATTGGCCATTTTGCCAAAGGGAAGTGCGCCCAAAAATAAATTTTAAAATTTTAATCGCACCTTCCGCAATTAAAAATCCGACGGAACCCGCAAAGCAGGTGGCTTCAAAATGGTGTAAATGTCGACGCAAGCGAATAACAAGAGAATAAACGATGATCAAAAAAACCGCGACATCGAGATATTGGGCCACTTCCGTAAAATATCCAAACCCAATAAACGTACCTGCCGCATAATAAGACAACAAGCAATTCGATAACCGTTCATCCACAAAATGATACGTGAAAAAAATAATCACAGATCCTAACAATAATGCTAACACCGAATTCGTGACTAATCGACGATACAGATCCGGGTTATGAGAAGTTAAATACATACAGTCTCCCTAAATAAAGAGGTATCTTAACGGAATGCAAGGAGTTGATCAAATCCCCCCTAAAATGTAGGGGCAGACCGTGGTCTGCCCCTAGCAAATGATAAATTTTTTGCTGCGGTATCGGGCAGACCACGGTCTGCCCCTACGAAGAGGATGAGAATTTACTCTTACGAAGAGGGTGACAATTTTTAAGCAAAAAAACGCCTATCATTTTTTAAGCAAAAAAAAACGCCTGTTATTGAAACCAACAACAGGCGTTTTCGAATAAAAATCCTGGCAATGACCTACTCTCACATGAGGAGACCTCACACTACCATCGGCGCAGAGCGTTTTCACTACTGAGTTCGGAATGGAATCAGGTGGTTCCCGCTCGCTATGGTCGCCAGGAAACTGGTATATGTATAGAACATAAATTCATGTATGGCTTGAAATCACTTCTTTTCTTTTCCAACAACCATCTAGGGTTATATGGTAAGCCTCACGATCAATTAGTACAGGTTAGCTCCACGCATTGCTGCGCTTCTACACCCTGCCTATCAACGTCGTTGTCTTCAACAAATCTTTAGAGACTTTAAAAGTCTAGGGAGATCTTATCTTGAGGTAAGTTTCCCGCTTAGATGCTTTCAGCGGTTATCTCGTCCGAACATAGCTACCCGGCAATGCCACTGGCGTGACAACCGGAACACCAGAGGTTCGTTCACTCCGGTCCTCTCGTACTAGGAGCAACGCCTCTCAAATCTCCAACGCCCACGGTAGATAGGGACCGAACTGTCTCACGACGTTCTAAACCCAGCTCGCGTACCACTTTAAATGGCGAACAGCCATACCCTTGGGACCGGCTACAGCCCCAGGATGTGATGAGCCGACATCGAGGTGCCAAACA
>DATDVD010000138.1:0-7283 GCA_035290065.1 Coxiellaceae bacterium
TATTTTGGGGGCCTCCGGGGCGGGAAAAAGTACTTTGTTGCAAATTATTGGGGGACTGGATAAACCTACGCAAGGAGAAGTATGGTGGGGTGACCAACCCATTGTGCAATTAAGTGATGCCGCTTTATCGCTTCGACGTAATTACGCGTTGGGTTTTATTTATCAATTTCATCATTTATTGCCTGAATTTAATGCGCTTGAGAATGTGGCAATGCCTTTATTGATTCGGAAATTGTCGATTGCAGAGGCTATGGACCGAGCCAAAGTGATGTTAGAAGAGGTAGGATTGGGGCATCGTTTAACCCATCGACCCAGTGAACTCTCCGGCGGTGAACGCCAACGGGTAGCGATTGCTCGAGCGTTAGTGACGAAACCTCATTGTGTATTAGCGGATGAGCCTACGGGCAATCTTGATCCTGAAACAGCGCAAACCATTGCGCAATTAATGCTGCGGTTAAATCAACATCACCGCATTAGTTTTGTGATTGTAACGCATAACCAAACGTTAGCTCAGCAAATGGATAGAGTGCTGGTGCTTGAGAAAAGCCAATTGCGGTAAGTAAGATTTTTAAGGTCCTCCGGCGCCCAGGAGGGATTGCTCTAGAACTTCAGGCTCCGCAGACTCCCCAGGGTTTTTGCCTTTTTGTATTCCCGCTTCTTCTCCTGCTTTTGCCTCGCCTAGCCTACTGACAACAGTAGGAGAGATTTCTCCTAGCTTAGGAGGAAGAGGGGCTTCTGCAATACCTCTTGTGGCAGCGGGTTTAGCAACATCCCCAAAAGGGAATGGATCGATGATGAACACAGAGGGTGCATCCTGAAAAGCGGGAACAAATTTTTGGCAGCATATACCCAACACCATAATTTCACCCTCTCTTAAAGGGAGCCCCAGTAAACGAAGTTGATATATTATTTCTAGAAGCCATGTTCCTCGCATAAAAGGTGGGCAGGGAAGATCAAAACGAGGATCCTTTTGCATTTCTTGGAAACACGCTTCCGTGCTGAGACCGGTAGGAGCATATTTAGCGAGGTATTGGATAATTACAGAAACCAACGGAATAAAGACAAATTTAGCTTCCCTGGCTTGAGCGCAGGCTTCTCGAGAAATAAGGTGGGAAGGTGGTTCCGGTTGTGTAGCGAGATACTCAATAATTAAAGAAAGCAAAGTAGTGATTCTATCATCAGGCCTCATGGATTCTGCAATTAATTCTCTCAAAACAATGGTTATTGCGTCAGGGTGATAATAGCTTAAAATATCTTTGCAGGGGGGTCTTTCTAAATAAGCGCGTCTATCTGCCGCTTGCAAAAGTTGTTTTAAAATAGGTTTTAATCGAATAGATAATGCAAACTGTAAATGGCTGTGCAGTTGGTGTGCGCGAGCTTCATCAAGCTTGCCTCTTCGTCTCAGCTCATGAATTGAATAAGTTATATCCTCTCTTTGATAGCTTCTTAGTAAATGATCCGACAGAAGAAGGCGTGTGACAAGCAATTGTTTTGTATTTAAAGCGAGTTCGGGTTGGAAATAAATATATAAAGATATTTTTCCTATTTCATCGCTATCTAATCGAAACGCTGGATTTTGGTACTGACGATACTCTTCCGCAGAAAGGCAACGGGATAAATTAATACCATGCCTCTCTAATGTCACGAGTAGATCAGAAAGGTCTGCAAAATGGGTGGCAGAAGTAGCTAAAGGACGCATAGGGCCTCTTCTATAGATTAGGACGTTTTGCTATCACTAGGTAGCCTTCTACCTCGGTATACCGTTGGTCTCGAAGGCGGGCGTTTTCAAGCATAACCATGTGAAAACCGGTGGTTTTTACTACTTCTTCTAAATAAGAGGAAGTATGCGAATAACGCATGTTTTTCTGTAAACTATACGGATATTTCCCTCCTTTTTCAACGGTAAACACCAGGTGCCGGTTAGGTAAAAGAGCCTTATAAATGGCCTTTAAAAGAGGGTATAAATTACCCAAATAGGAGAAAACATCACCGGCTACGATAAGATCGCTTGCCGGGAGAGAGGAAAGGGCCTCCTGCATATCGGCAGTGATAAGTTGATCGTAAATCGATTTTTGTTGAGCAGCTTCGATCATTTTGGCTGAAATATCAATGCCGATTAATTCACGCGCATAGGCTTTAAACCATTCGCCACATAAACCTGTGCCACATCCTACATCCACAATGCGCCACGCTTTTGTTGGAAGATCGAGGGTTCGGACGCAAGCGGCGTGTAATAATTCAGGTACCTGGTATTTTAAATAAGTCTTTAAATGCTGTTCGTAATACGGGGCGTATTGATCAAATAAATCTTTGAGATATTCTTCAGGAGGTGCCTCTGGTGTACCTGAACCTGTAATGGCGGTAAGAATAAAATTAATTTCAGGATCATCGGGTTTTAAGCTTTGTGCGGCTTGATAATGTTCAATAGCTTTTGAGTAATAATTTAATTTTAAATAAATAGCCCCTAAATTAAGGTGCGTGTTGAGATGGAGGGGATCGTATTTTAAAGCAGCATTGAAATATTCGATGGATTCGCTTAGTCGTTCTTGATAGCTCAATAACACTCCAATATTAAAATAACATTCTACGTCGGGTGCAATTTCTAATTGACGCATCAACAGAGTCAGTGCTTTTTCATGTTCTCCTTGATGAATACAAGCACACGCTGCATGAAAGTGGGCTTCGGGATGAGTGGGGTTTAAATGCAGAACGGTTTGAAATTGTTCTAAGGCTGCTGACATATCGTTGTGGTGCAAGTAAATTAAACCTAATCCGTGTAAGGATTCGGCGTGCATAGGTTGTACGTGTAAATGTTGTTTAAATATCGTTTCTGCTTCTTTTAATTCCCCAGCATTTAAATAAAGTTGGGCTAATTGGCTGAGTGCGGGAGGAAACTCAGGTTTTAACGCGAGTACTTTTTTTAGCTGATGAATGGCATCACTAAACAGCTCTTTTTTTGCTAATACTAATGCTAAATTAAAAAGGGCTTCCGGGTAATCGGGTTCTCGTGCCAAAGCTTTTTCGTAATAGGTTTTTGCTTGTGAGAGATTGCCTTGTTGGTAATATACTTTCCCCAAGTTATTATAAAAAGTCGCGTGGTTAGGGGCTAAGGCTAAGCCGGCTTGATATTCTTTTTCCGCGGCCTCTAAGCGACGAAGGTGTAGATATAAATTTCCGAGTGTATTTCGGTAGCTGGCAGTGTTAGGTTCTAATTGACAGGCTTTTTCTGCCGCGGGAAGCGCTTCTGTATAGTGATAACATTGGGCGTAAAACAACGCCAATTGGTGTTGAACAGCGGCTTGATCGGGATTTTCTCGCAAGAGCGTTTGGCATGCCTCAATCGCTTGCTGAATTTGGCCCGTCTTAAATTGCTGGACGGCTTGGTTTAATACCGACAGATGGGACATGTTGCTCGCTATTGCGTTCTGCTTTAATGGCTTGGCTTAATTGAAAAACAGCCATGGCATAATCAATGCTAGGGTTATAGCGCATAATCACCGAAAAATTGTGAAATGTTAACCAATACTCAGGAGAGTTTTGCCCCTCCAAAGTGATTAAAGCAGCTTTATTTGGAAGAGTATTGTTGGTTTCTGGTAAAATGCCGGCTTTTTTAAATTGAGCTAACGTGAATTCTTTATCCGCTTTTTTATCCGAGACCAAACTTTCTGTAGGCAGTTCACGGGCGAGGGCGGGAACGGCGACGGGTGCGTGTAATTCCCAATGATGTTGTTTAAAATAATTTGCCACACTTAAAATAGCCGCCTCATGATTTTCATTTAAATTAATAGCGCCCGTTTGTTCGCGAGCCGTCGCGAATTGTCGATAACTGCTGGGCATAAACTGAGGAATGCCAATGGCTCCTGCATAAGAACCTTGTAAGGCAAAAGGAGACAGATGCTGTTCACGGGTTAACAATAAATATTCTTTTAATTCATTTAAGAAAAATTTCTCGCGAGGTGGATAATAAAACGCCAACGTGGAGAGTGCATCGATAATGCGAAACCCCCCCGTGTGCTCTCCATAATGGGTTTCAACCCCTAAAATAGCGACAATAATGCTCGGGTCTACGCCAAAATGTTTTTCTGCATAATCTAACTCTTTCGTGTGTTGATCCCAATAATCCACACCTTTTTGAATGCGAGAAGGAGTTAGAAAATGTTGCTGGTAAAGATACCACGGTTGTTTTTCATAGGGACGTTGAATGATATCGATAATGGAAGCTTTGTATTCAACCTGCGAAAAAATAGTTTTTAATTCTTGTTCGTTATAGTGGTAATCCTTACCCATGGAGTGGATAAAGTGCTCCGCCTGTGGGGGAATCGGATCCAAGGCGAACGCCCATCCTCCCCAGGCTAACAGTACCCCTAGAATCCATCGTTTGCTCCTACCTTTTAAAAACATAATAACCTCATTAACTCGACAATAATCGCTTATGTGTATGGATGGACATAATGATACCAAAACTAGCTAAGAGACTCACTAACGATGTGCCGCCATAGCTAATCATGGGTAAGGGGATTCCCACCACCGGCAAGATCCCGCTGACCATTCCAATATTGATAAACATAGACACAAAAAAAGTCAGGCTTAGGCTGCCAATCCAGAGCCTAGCAAAGGTATTCTGCCCTTCAAAGCAAATATAAAGGCACCGGGCAAAAATTGCCGTAAATAATACAATTAGCAAGAAAGAACCCACAAAACCCCATTCTTCTGCGGCGACAGAGAAAATAAAATCGGTGGTATGAGTGGGTAAGAATTGTAGGTGAGATTGAGTACCCATTAAATAGCCTTTTCCGGCAAAACCACCCGAACCAATGGCTATTTTGGATTGAATAATATGGTAACCCGCGCCCAGAGGGTCGCGTTCGGGATTGAGGAAAGTCAATATGCGCTGCTTTTGGTAAGGATGAAGGAAATGCCACAGCACGGGAATGGCAGCCGCCATACTTAATCCCGCGCTAATAATCAATTTCCAACTAATGCCTCCTAGAATAATAACAAAGACACCCGAGAGCATAATGACAATGGCGGTCCCCAAATCGGGCTGTTTGGCGGTGAGTAATACCGGAATAATCAGCAGAATTAAAGCAATGGCAATATTTTTAAAGGAAGGAGGCAACACTTTTTCATGCATAAACCACGCAATCATCATGGGAACCGTTAACTTTGCTAGTTCGGAAGGCTGAAAATGAAATAAACCTAAATTTAGCCAGCGTTGAGCGCCATGGCCAGAATGCCCAATCAGTAATACCATTATCAATAAAAAAACCGTTATTCCAAACAGCGTGGGTGTGATGGCTTGATAGGTTTTAGGAGAAATTTGTGCCAGTAATAGCATAATAAAAAACCCTAAACCAAAGCGCAATGCTTGTTTAGACACTTCGCCCAAGCTTTGATCCGTGGCGCTGTAGAGGATAACTAAAC
Source organism: Coxiellaceae bacterium (assembly GCA_035290065.1). Lineage (GTDB taxonomy): Bacteria > Pseudomonadota > Gammaproteobacteria > Coxiellales > Coxiellaceae > DATDVD01. The sequence continues at coordinate 5,425 of DATDVD010000138.1, forward strand.
CGACAAACACTAAACTTAATAGCAATAAAAATAAGATAGGATCAATGTGCAAATTTTCCCATCGCAAAGAAGACATCTTTTTTTTCAATCGTTCTTCATAACTGGCTACATACATTACGAAGGCCTCCAGTGTTTTTCTTCCAACAAATAGTAATCCATGATCTGGCGGGCAGCATGCGCGGCTTTATGAGTATGTTCTACGACAATCACAACGACAATTTGAGGGTGATCAATGGGTGCAAAACTAATAAATAAATCATTGTCGCGTAAATTTTTTGCAATTTTAGATTGATCTTCATTTTCCGTATTGGCTTCTCGTTTGTGGGAGACTTGTGCCGTACCGGTTTTTGCTGCTACGGAATAGGGTGCATTTTTACCAAAGTGCCAGCCTGTACCCGATTCTCCTACAATCACGTTGCGCATTCCTTCAATGACGGCATTCCAGTGTTGGTCTGCAATAGTAATAGGGGGTTTCGCTTCTAACGGTGGATTTACGGTGGACTCATTGGGTAATTGATAACTTTTTAATAAATGGGGTTTGAAACTTATTCCGCGCATGGCAATGGTTGACACAGCACGTGCTAATTGAATAGGGGTAACCGCAATAAATCCTTGTCCAATGCCGGCGTTTACTGTATCACCCGGATACCAAGGTTTTCCTTGGGTTTTATGTTTCCATTCGGGTGAAGGCCGAATGCCGGGGGCTTCGCTAGGTAAATCAATACCCGTGTAATCGCCAAATCCAAAGGCTTTTAACACAGTATCCATTTGGTCAATACCCATATTTAGGGCCAAGTGATAGAAGAAAATATCGCACGATACTGTAATGGCTTTTACTACATCCACCCATCCATGCCCGTGGTGTCGCCAATCATGAAAGACGTGATCGTAATGCGGTAATTTAAAAAACCCCGGATCAAACAGTTTAAAATTTTCATCAATAGCACCGATATTAAGGCCTTGCAGGGCGTAAAAAGGTTTAATGGTGGAGCCTGATGCCAATTCGGAGCGAATGGGCCGATTAAAAAGAGGATGATTTGGCATTTGCATGAGAGTTTGATACTCTTGATTCGTGAGTCCCGCCACAAATAAATTGGGATCGTAATCAGGTTTGCTGACATAGGCTAAAATTTCGCCGGTTCCGGGGTCCATGGCAATGATCGAACCATCTTCTCCTTCTAACGAGGCTTCAGCCACTGCTTGAAGTTTAGCATCTAATGTTAAATAGACTTTTGCACCGTCAATGGCGGCCTGTTTATTTAACACACGAATTAACCGGCCTTTTACATCGGTTTCAGCTTCTTCGATGCCCATTTTTCCATGCAATAATGATTCATATATTTTTTCCACCCCAGCTTTTCCGACATAATCCGACGGTGAGTAATTACCACTATCCATGGCTTGCAATTCTTTCAAATTCATTCGGCCTACATGACCTAATGCGTGACTCGCTAAATGACCGCCTGGATAATAACGAATCATTTGATCTTGAATAATTACTCCCGGAAAACGATAGGCGTTTACATAAAAACGCGCTAAATCCGCATCGTTTAAATGAGATCGAAGAGGGACAGGTTGATAAGGTCGATAACGATAGAGTTCTTTTTTAAAGTGATGAATTTGCTCATCGGAAATAGATAATATTGTTTGTAATTGAGTGAGTGTTTCATCCAAATTTTCTACGCGTTTGGGAATAATAGCTAAATTAATACTGGGAGTATTTTGGGCAAGCAATTCCTCGTTTCGGTCAAAAATTAAACCGCGGTTAGGCGCTAATGGGATAATGGTCAATAAATTTTTCTGAGATAAAGTAGAGAAACGCGCGTGTTGAAATAATTGTAAATACATCAGGCGTCCTA
>DATDVD010000139.1:0-11200 GCA_035290065.1 Coxiellaceae bacterium
CCGTGGTCTGCCCAGAAACGTGACACCTAGTTTATCATTGGGCACGGACGGGCAGACCACGGTCTGCCCCTACAATAAACAAGCATTCCTCTGTAATACATTTTATACTTTCCTCCTAACATAGATAAAACAGGCGAAACACCATGCAAACGACACTGTACGTGGCTAAAACACCCGACGAAAAGGGAATAGTGCCTTACACAAAGACTGAAAATACCGTCTGGAAAACGTTATATCACCGGCAAATTGAACTCATTAAAAACCGTGCCTGCAAAGAATATTTAGAAGGTATTAAAATCTTAGGCTTAAATGCGGACGAAATTCCACAGTGTCCTCAAGTTTCCCAAAAAATGCACACTGTCACCGGCTGGGGAGTAGCACCGGTAAAGGCGTTAATCTCATTTGAAGAATTTTTTGATTTATTAGCGAATAAAAAATTTCCAGCCGCTACCTTTATTCGTCGCCCAGAAGAAATGGATTATCTAAAAGAGCCGGATATTTTTCACGAAATCTTTGGCCACTGTCCATTATTAGCCAATCAAAATTTTGCTAACTTTACACAAGCCGTTGGAAAACTCGGAAAAACACTAAAAAAAGAAGATCATCCGTTTCTCGCCCGATTATATTGGTTTACCGTGGAATTTGGTTTAATCCAAACACCAGCGGGATTGCGAATTTATGGTGGCGGCATTTTATCGTCTAAAACAGAATCGGTGTATGCCTTAGAAAGCCCTATTCCCAAACGAAAACCGCTTGATTTATTAACGGCCTTACGCATGCCATATCGATATGATGAATTGCAAAAAACCTATTTTATTATTAACAGTTTTGAAGAGCTGTATGGTTTAATGGATGAAGATTTACCTGCTTTATTTAAAAAAGTGCGTGAATTAGGTATGCTACCAAACCCCCATGAGGCCCCTGCTCACGATACGAGGAGTTGTTAATATGAGCGATCTACACGAACATCACTGTAAAGCATGCGAAGCGGGCATTCCGCCGTTGGATGAAACAAAAATAAAAGCCTATTTAAAGCAATGTCCGGAATGGAATGTATCTCCCAACAAAAAATCCATCACACGACGTTTTACATTTAAAGGTTTTACCAAAACGATAGAATTCGTTAATAAAGTCGCAGACATCGCCAAGGCCGAAGGCCATCATCCGGATATGAACGTGGGCTATAATTATTGTGAAATCCATTATACCACCCACGCCATTGACGGCCTAAGCGACAACGACTTCATCTGCGCTGCCAAAATAAATCAACTTCTATAATGCAGCCCCTATATTAAACAGTAGGGGCAGCCAAAGTCTGCCCAAAACCCGGCACAAGATTTATTATGAAGAGCAGAAGCACGGTATGGGAAGCACGATTGTAGAGATTCTTAAAATACTCTTGGCAAAAGAGTTTATTTAAATACCAATCGTACATGGCAGTTTAACAAAGCAAAAATATGGGCAATTGTTGCCAAAGTCAAATTAGCTTGGCCTCGCTGAATACGAGCCAATTGGGTTGGGCTCATGGCTAATCGCCGCGTTAACGCCTTAAAGAACCTATCATGCTTCTTTCCCCTAAAAACCCCGTGTTTTAATCCCCTTGCCCCAATTTATTCTTCTTCACATTTCAGTTAAGATATCTTCCTCCAATGAATCACGAGGTAGATATGGCTGGACACAGTAAGTGGGCGAATATTAAGCATAAAAAAGCGAAGGTGGATGCTCAGCGCGGTAAAATTTTTACGAAATTAATTCGAGAAATTACAGTCGCCGCCCGCAAAGGGGGAGCAGACCCTACTACCAATTCTTGGCTCCGTTTAGCCATTGATAAAGCGCGCATTCAAAACATGAAAGGTGATACCATTGAAAAAGCTATCCAACGAGGCGCCGGTGCCGGCGATGCGGATAACATGATGGAAGTCACCTATGAGGGATACGGTCCCGGGGGTGTCGCGGTGCTAGTGGAATGTGTAACGGATAATAAAAATCGAACCGTTGCAGAAGTTCGTCATGCATTTTCTAAAGCCGGCGGTAATTTAGGTACGGATGGTTCTGTGGCGTACTTATTTACCAAGCAAGGGTTGATTCATTTTGAAAAAGGAGTGAATGAAGACTCCTTGATGGAAGCAGCGATTGAAGCCGGCGCTGACGATGTGGCTCCGCAAGACGATGGCTCTATGGATGTTATGACCCAACCGCCTATGTTGATGGATATTAAAGACGCCTTAGAAGCGAAGGGCTTGAAAGCCGAACATGCGCAAGTGATTATGGCAGCCACGATAGAAGTACGATTGGATGATCCTCAAAAAGCCGAGCAAATGATCCGACTCAATGAATTATTGGAAGAATTAGACGATGTGCAAAACGTCCACTCCAATGCCAATATTCCCGATGAAGTGTTAGAAAAACTATAAGGTGGCTTGGACTAAGGCGAGTTAACCATTCAGGGGGAGAAAGAGCTCTGTTTAAGCCAAGGAATTTCTCTTATTTTAAAGGACAAACGTAACATGCTCACTCTATTAGGCATCGACCCCGGCTCCCGCATCACCGGCTATGGAATTATTTGGATTAAAGGTTCACAACAAGGTTGCATTACGTTTGGGCATATCAAAACACCGGAGGAAGCTTCCGTGGCGGAACGTCTTCACACCATTTTTGAACAGCTCAGTCGCATTATTCAAGAATATCAACCCTCGGAAGCAGCCATTGAGCAGGTATTTCTCGCCCACAATGCCCAATCCGCTTTAAAATTAGGCCAAGCGCGAGGAGCGGCACTCGTAGCATTGGCCCATCATAGGCTTTCCGTCAGTGAATATGCAGCCCGCGCGATTAAACAAGCGGTGGTGGGTTATGGAGCCTCCAGCAAAGAACAAGTTCAACAGATGGTGCGTTCCCTGCTACAATTAAAAAATAAAGTGCCGCCCGATGCAGCCGATGCGCTGGCCATTGCGTTGTGTCACGCCAATAGTCGTTTGTTAAACGAGCGGCTTAAAAAAGCCCAAACGACAGCAGGAGAAGGAAGTTGATTGGACGATTAAAAGGTATTGTGATGACTAAACGTCCACCCGAATTATTGCTGGACGTGAATGGTGTGGGTTATGAAGTATTGGCACCCATGACCACTTTTTATGTCCTACCGGAAGAAGGCCAACCCATCGTATTATTAACGCATTTAGTGGTGCGTGAAGATGCGCATCAATTATTTGGTTTTCACAATGAATCGTCTCGCTATTTATTTCGAACACTGATTAAAGTAAGCGGCATCGGACCTAAATTAGCGTTGGCGATTTTATCCGGTATGGAAACAGATCAATTAGTGCATTATATTCAGTCAGGCAATAGTGCAGCCCTCACGCATATTCCTGGCATTGGAAAAAAAACAGCTGAGCGATTGATCATTGAAACGCGGGATCGATTAAAAGAATGGGCAATGACCTGTTCGGTGAGGGGGCCTGTGAATAATAAAATGGAAGATGCGATCAGTGCCTTGATGGCGCTAGGCTATAAGCCCCATGATGCCAAACGGGTGGTCATGAAAATTGGAAAAGAAACGAATACCACCGAAGAATTAATACGGTTGGCACTGCAGGAGATACGTTAAAGATGGACTTAAATGAACGAATGATTACGACACATTCTACTTCTGATGATCCAACGATGGAAACCACTATCCGTCCTCGCCTCCTACAGGAATACATCGGGCAAAAAGTGGTGCGCGAGAAAATGGAAATTTTTATTGAAGCCGCGAAACAACGTTCGGAAGCGCTTGATCATGTGTTAATCTTCGGACCCCCGGGCTTAGGTAAAACTACTCTTGCCAATATTATTGCACACGAATTAAATGTAAATTTAAAACAAACGTCTGGGCCTGTATTAGAGAAAGCCGGCGATCTCGCCGCTATTCTAACTAATTTAGAAGAAAACGATGTGCTGTTTATTGATGAAATTCATCGATTAAGTCCCGTGGTGGAAGAAATTCTTTATCCCGCCATGGAGGATTACAAGTTGGATATTATAATCGGCGAAGGACCTTCGGCACGTTCGATTAAATTGGATTTACCACCGTTTACCTTAGTAGGTGCCACCACACGCGCTGGCCTTCTGACTTCCCCTTTGCGAGATCGATTTGGTATTGTAGAGCGATTGGAATTTTATACCCTCGAGGAATTAACCCATATTATTACACGCTCTGCTAAAATTTTATCCATTGCAATGGAGGCAGAAGGTGCCATAGAAATCGCCAAACGTTCTCGCGGAACCCCACGGATTGCTAACCGCTTATTACGACGTGTGCGTGATTATGCACAAGTAAAAGCACAAGGCGCTATTACACAATCGGTAGCCCATGCAGCATTAAATCTATTAAATGTCGATCAAAAAGGATTTGATACATTAGATAGGAAATATTTAGAAACTCTTTTACAAAAATTCCAAGGCGGGCCGGTCGGTATTGATAGTTTAGCGGCGGCTGTCAGTGAAGAACGCGGTACGATCGAAGATATTTTAGAACCCTATTTGATTCAAGAAGGTTACGTAATGCGAACGGCGCGGGGGCGCATTGCTACTGCCCTTGCGTATAGTCATTTGGGTTTAAAAACGCCTCGCTCGATTAGCACGTTACAAGAAAATTTGGATCTCACCGAATGAATCCTTTCCGTATAACCCTTACCGTTTATACCGAAGACACTGATTATGGCGGCGTGGTGTATCATCCTAATTATTTTAAATACATGGAACGTGCGCGCACCGAATGGTTAAATCATATAGGTTATTCCTTAGCAAAACTGGCGGATGAGCATATTTTATTTGTTCTTCGATTGGCAACACTGGAATTTATCAAGCCCGCAAAATTAAATGACATTCTACAGGTAACGTGTAGAATTTCTGACAACACACGTACCCAACTCTGGTTTGAGCAATCCATTACCAGACAGGAAGCACCTGAAACTCTACTGACGTTGGGGAAAATACAACTGGTTTGTATTAATACAGATTTTAAACCCATTCGCATTCCGGAAGGAATCTTGGAGGCCTCTTACCATGCACGCTAATGTTTCCTTATGGAGTTTTATTGCCGATGCCGGCTTATTAGTCAAAACCGTTTTACTGATTTTATTTTGCGCGTCTATTTTTTCGTGGAGCTTAATTCTTCAGCGTCTGAGCCTGTTAAAACAATTAAAACAATCGATGCGAACGTTTGAAAAAACTTTTTGGTCCGGCGTTAATTTAAATGAGTTATTTGAACGGCTAAAACCCCATAAAGCTACCTTAGAGGGTTATGAATCAATTTTTTATTCGGGATTTTTAGAGTTCAATCGACTTTATCAAAAAAATGCCGATCCTACCAAAGTAATGATCACAACAGAACGCGCAATGGATATCGCTATTGAACGTGAAATAAATCGATTGGAAAATAAATTGACGTACCTTGCTACTATTGGTTCTACCAGCCCTTACGTCGGTTTATTTGGTACGGTCTGGGGAATTATGACCTCTTTTCGATCGTTAGCTCATGTTCAACAAGCCACTATTGCAATGGTAGCACCGGGTATTTCAGAAGCCTTAATTGCCACCGCAGTCGGTTTATTTGCCGCCATTCCAGCTACTATTGCGTATAATTACTTTACCAACCAGTTAGAACACATTGAACGCTATTACGATATGTTTGGAAAAGAATTTGCTAACTTTTTATACCGAAAAATGGCTGTTACCACCGCCACTCCAGGGGAATAATGATTAGAAAGAAACGAAAACCTCTCGCCGAAATCAATGTGGTGCCCTACATCGACGTAATGCTGGTATTACTCGTGATTTTTATGGTGACCACCCCTTTGATGACGGAAGGAGTGAAAGTCAATTTACCTCAAACACACGCACGTACCATTGATTCTAAAGAACAGCAGCCTATTATTGTGACCGTAACACGAGATGGCGAATTTTATCTTAATATTGGAAAAGACCCAAAAATCCCTTTAACGGCAGATGCACTGACACAAACGGTGCTGTATGCTTTAAAAACTAACCAAAATTCTAACGAACGCGATGTGTATATCAAAGGAGATCGAGCAGCGACCTACGAACAAGTCGTTAAAGCCATGGTTTTATTACAACAAGCTGGCATTGAAAAAATTGGTTTAGTTACCGATCAGGTACTCCCGTCTTCGTAACGTGTGCCACCATGGCTCCAAACAAAATAATCATCCAACAAATATAAAGCCATAAAAGAAAAATCGGAATCGCCGCCAGTGCACCATAAATCAAATGATAAGTGGGCATCATTTCCAAATACACCGCAAAGCCATGTTTAGCGCCTTCAAATAATAACGCCGTGATCAACCCACCCATCACTGCAGATTTAAAAGGCACTTTACAACGAGGCAATATCCAATTAAATAAAGTAAAGGTAGCAAAACTTAATAAAAAAGGCGCTACTAACAATCCCCCACTTTTTACATAGGGAAAATTGCCAACATCCACAATCCATTTAAGCGAAAATAAATAGGCACTGATGATAATACCCACTCCTAAGAAAATCGGCGTTAAAATCACAATAACCATGTAGATTAAAAAAGAACGAATATAGTGCGTATCCACATGGTGATCCCAAATTTCATTAAAGGCCGCACTCATGTTGTACACTAAAATAACGGACGTAATAAATAAGAAAATAACATTCGTCCACGATAATCGATCTAAATTCCTGACAAAGTGAGTCATTTGATCCAAAATAGCATCGGCTGACCCGGAGACAAAATTAGCAACCACAAAATTTTTCACTGCTTGTCCCATACCTCGGAACCAAGGAATTTTTGAAAAAATGGTCACACACACCATGGCAACGGGCACTAAGGATAACAGCGTGGTATACACCAGTGCCGCCGCTCGAGAGCTCACCCCATCATTATAAAATCGCTTCAGTAAATGAAAAACAACTTGCCCCGCCTGCCGCATAGCTTGCATATCAAACCCTTTTCTTTATGACTCAGAATATTATATCCTATTTTAAAGGCAATGCTGTCAATTGAAAAAATTCAACGTAGGGGCAGAGCGTGCTCTGCCCGTGCGAAATCTAAATCTTGTGCGGCGTGTCTGGGCAGACCACGGTCTGCCCCTACGGGGGGTGGGAATAGAAAAGAGGAATGCCGCATGGGAAAAATTTTAATTCTTTACTACAGCCGCTATGGTGCTACTCGAAAAATGGCAGATGAAATTGCGCATGGCGTTGAAATGGTGGCCGATACGGAAGCCTGTGTACGCACTGTCCCCCCCGTTCGCCCCATCAATGAAAAAAATGATGAATCCCTCGACCCCGATCATTCTCCTTTTGTCACCTTAGAAGAGCTAAAGCACTGCGATGGCTTAGCGCTAGGCAGTCCAACACGTTTTGGAAATATCGCGGCACCTTTAAAACATTTTCTCGACGGTACGAGTGCATTATGGCAATCCGGTGATTTAGTAAACAAGCCGGCGGCTTGCTTTACTTCCACCGCCAGTTTACACGGCGGCCAAGAAACTACTTTATTAAGCATGATGTTACCTCTGTTACACCACGGCTGCATCCTCATTGGCGTGCCTTACACGGAAACTGCTTTATTTAAAACCAAAACAGGCGGCACACCGTACGGCCCTTCTCATCTTGCATTAAACACAAACGATCCTCTGACAGCGGACGAAATTCAAGTCTGTAGAACATTAGGATTACGATTAGCAACGCTGGCAAAAAAATTGTAAAAAATATATACATCCCCAAATTATCTGGTAGAATGACCACTTCCTCGCATGGATTGCGGCATAAAACAGTGTGAAACCCCTTTCAAATTTCCACTGTCAATTAATAAAAACTATTTTGGACGATGATAGAAATCATCAAAGGTTTAATTTTTTAAATTTTGCAAGGACATAGACATGCTCGATACTAAAATGTCTTCTTCATTTACCGAAGCCATCATTAGCTCCTCCCAACAAAAAGAAGTTAGTTTGAGAACTTATGTAGAACAAGCGTTGCAACGCTATTTTGCACGATTGGATGGCCATAATCCTGCGAACGTCTACGGAATGGTATTAGAAGAAATGGAAGTACCTTTATTAAAAGCGGTATTACGTTACACGCGTGGCAATCAAGTGAAAGCAGCCGTTATTCTAGGCTTAAGCCGAGGAACGCTGCGCAAGAAAATGAAACAATATCATTTGGATTAACCCTATCCATGGCCGCTTTGCCACGGATTCAGCGCGCAATTATTAGTGTTTCGGATAAAACGAATCTTCCTCTTCTTGCACGCGCTTTGAGTAGCCGACACGTGGAAATTATTGCCACCGGTGGAACGGCAAAGCTTTTGCAGGAACATCACATTCCTCATATTGAAGTGTCGGATTACACCGGCTTCCCCGAAATTATGAATGGCCGGGTAAAAACGTTACATCCTAAAATTCACGGGGGCCTGTTGGGCCGTCTCGAAGAAGACGAAGCGGTAATGACCGCCCATCACATTGCGCCGATTGATCTGGTGGTGGTTAATCTCTATCCGTTTGAAAAAACGATTGCCGATCCTCACTGTTCTTTGCCAGAGGCGATTGAACACATCGATATTGGTGGGCCCACGATGTTACGCGCTGCGGCTAAAAATTTTCAACGCGTCACGGTGGTCGTAGACCCCAATGACTATGAAAAATTAATCCATGAAATGGATACCCATCAAGGCGCCACGACGCTTGAAACTCGCCATCATTTAGCTCAAAAAACATTTGCGCACACCGCACACTATGACACCGTGGTTGCCAATTATTTAGCACCTGTTTCTACAGCCGATCATTTCCCGGAGGTTTTAACATGCACTTTCCCTAAAAAACAAGCGCTTCGTTATGGCGAAAACCCTCATCAACTCGCTGCTTGCTACTGGGACGACCCCTATCCCGGTAGTTTAGCCAATGCTCGAGTACTGGCTGGCAAGCCCTTGTCGTACAATAATTTTATGGATGCAGATGCTGCATTACACTGCGTGCAAAATCTTCAAACTCCTGCTTGTGTGATTGTAAAACATGCTACTCCTTGTGGGGCCGCACAAAGTCATTCTCAATTCACGGCCTATCAACAAGCACTGGCTACTGATCCCATTTCTGCGTTCGGAGGGATTATCGCGTTCAACACACCGTTGGAAACAGAAACAGCGCAGTATCTGCTGGATCATCAATTTGCCGAAGTCATTATTGCACCCGACTTTCACGAGGCAGCTCTCCGCTGCTTTGAAAGCAAACCCAATTGTCGATTATTAGCCACCGGTGCAGGGGAATTCCCTCCTCGCGCCTGGGAATATCGCCGTATAAGCGGCGGTGTACTAATACAAACTGTCGATCATACGGCTTTGACACCTGAAAATTTAAAAGTAGTGACTCAAAAAATTCCCACGAAAAAAGAATTCGTCTCGCTTTTATTCGCATGGAACGTTGTGCGATTTGCAAAATCCAATGCTATTGTCTATGCCCGCGAGGGCTACACGCTGGGAATTGGCACAGGCCAAACCAGCCGCGTTTTTAGCGCAGAAATTGCCGCGTTAAAAGCCAAGCAAGCAGGTCTCTCCTTAGCCAATAGTGTAATGGCCTCCGATGCATTTTTTCCATTTGCGGATGGTTTACGCACCGCCATTCAAGCCGGGGTTACGGCGGTCATTCAACCCGGCGGCTCTGTTCGGGATAAAGAAGTCATCGAAGCGGCAAATGCTGCTGGCATTGCCATGGTATTGACTGGTATACGCTGTTTTAAGCATTGATCGTGGGGGATGGGGGCCAAGAATGTAGTACAAGGTTTAAATTTCGCCTGGGCAGACCACGGTCTGCCCCTACGATGAGGGGGAAATAGGCAAAGGTGTGACGTTATGCTTGGCCATCCGTGTAGGGGCAGAGCGTGCTCTGCCCAGGAACGCAGCACAGGGTTTAGATTTCGGACGGGCAGACTTTGGCTGCCCCTACGGTTTTTTTATATCACTATCTGTTGAGAGATTAAGAAATGAAATTGCTTATCGTTGGCAATGGCGGACGCGAACATGCACTCGCTTGGAAAGCGGCTCAATCCTCCCAGGTCACGCATATTTTCGTGGCTCCTGGGAATGCAGGGACAGCATTGGAAACCAAAACCCACAATATTACGATCGATGTCACCGATCTTGATGCATTAATCACCTTTGCAACCGATCATGCCATCGATTTAACCCTCGTAGGCCCTGAGATACCTCTCTCTCTCGGCATTGTCGATCGCTTTCAAGCCGCAAAGCTCCGCTGTTTTGGCCCCTCTCAACAGGCGGCGCGCTTGGAAAGTTCCAAACACTTCTGCAAAGAATTTTTACTTCAGCACCATATTCCCACCGCAAAGTTTAAATCTTTTGTAAAAAGTCATGAAGCAATTAAATATTGCCAACACCAACCGTTTCCCCTCGTTATTAAAGCCGATGGTTTAGCCGCAGGCAAAGGAGTGGTCATTGTAGATAATTTACAAACTGCTGAAGACACGCTTCGTGCGATGCTTGATGATCAACAATTTGGCGAAGCCGGCACCCATGTCGTGATTGAAGAATTCCTCACAGGCCGTGAAATCAGTTTTATCGTAATTAGTGATGGCGAAACCGTGTTGCCGCTAGCTACCTCTCAAGATCACAAGTGCCGCGACGCCGGCAATCAAGGCCCTAACACAGGCGGCATGGGCGCCTTCTCACCCGCTTTACACATGAGCCCTGCGTTAGAAGAACGCATTATGAATACTATTATTTTACCCACCCTTCGCGGTATGAAAGCCCAAAGCACGCCTTATACAGGATTTTTATACGCCGGCTTGATGATTAATGCTAACGATGAACCCTACGTATTGGAATACAATTGCCGGTTGGGTGACCCGGAAACTCAACCGCTGATGATGCGCCTCCAATCCGATTTAATCGCCTTATGCGAAGCGGCTCTAAACCGTACACTTTCTTCTCACACCCTTCAATGGGATCCCCGCCCTGCTCTAGGCGTGGTCCTTTGTTCCGGCGGCTATCCAGAACAGTATGAAAAAGGATTTATTATCGAAGGACTCAACCAACCACTTTCGCCAGATGCAAAAATTTTTCACGCAGGCACCACCCAGGTCAATGGAAAAACAGTCACCCACGGCGGGCGCGTTCTCTGCGCCACTTCGTTAGGTGATTCTTTATCGGACGCCCACCAAAAAGCC
>DATDVD010000140.1:0-3369 GCA_035290065.1 Coxiellaceae bacterium
TCACGGGTCGTTGGGTGCATTTAGCTTCTGGTCGCACGTATCATTTGCTTTACCATCCCCCCAAACAGGATCGCACAGACGATGTGACTGGCGAACCACTGGTTCAACGCAAAGACGATACCGTGGAAACGGTGCAACATCGATTAAAAATCTATCAAGCCCAAACCGCTCCTTTAATCGATTATTATCAGCGCTGGGCTAAAAGCGGTGATAAAGAAGCGCCAAGGTATATTAGCCTCTCCGGGCTGGGAGAAGTGGAAGAGGTGAAACAGCGTCTCTTACAGGCATTGAAACAGGCCTCCAAAGGTTCGTGCTGTTAAATAGCCTGAAATGGGTAGCCTCTAGAAGGCCTAGCCCTCAAGACAAAAAAAAGCCGCGAAGATCGCGGCTTTTTCCTATATAAGCGTGTTGCTTATTACGCAGCAGCAGGCGCTGCAGCGTGATGTTTAGCTTTATGTCTTCGTTTCGCAGGACGTCTGCGAGCTTTAGACTTATGGGCTTTACGCTTAGCAGGCTTACGACGCTTAACAGTCGATTTTTTGCCTTTACGCGCTTTAGCAGCTTTTTTCAAAGCAGCTTTAACTTTACGTTCAGCTGCTTTTTTCTGACGTGTTAACTTAGCCACACGTGCTTTCAGTTTTTTTACAGCTGCAGGAACCTTAGACGTAGAGCGTTTTTTAGTCGCCTTACGTTTTCCGTGTCCCTTGTGAGCTTTACGTTTCCGAGTTGGCATAGTGGTTTCCTCCTTAAAAAAAAATCCTAAAACCCAAATACCAGTAAATAGTTTATAACAAAATAGAAAAACTTTCCAATAAATTTAAGAATTTATGTATGTTTTATCTTTTTTTTATATAATGAGTAGGGTTGCGGTGCTACAATAGTTCCTAGATTAAGGCTTCCAGCGGTTTAAACATGCATTCAACGAGTCTACTTTTTTCGCTCTTTTTAATCTTCTCAGGTGCTGCTGTCCTTTCCACACTTGCGTTGATCACACGCCAATCCCTCTTGGTAGCCTATATTTTGTTAGGCGTAATTTTAGGCCCCTGGGGCTTAAAATTATTGGGCGATTCCAATATAGTGCATAGTGTAGGCAATGTGGGGATTATCTTTTTGCTCTTTTTGCTCGGCCTGCATTTGCCGCCCCAAAAGTTGCTGCATACGCTGAAACAAGTCAGTTGGGTGGCTTGTACAAGCTCGTTGGTGTTTGCGCTGATCGGTTATGGGCTTACATGGCTGAGTGGGTATACGCAGGCTGAAGCGGTGCTGGTAGGGGCTGCCGCCATGTTCTCCAGTACCATTATTGGCATTAAATTATTACCCACCACCACGCTTCATCATCAACACACGGGCGAGTTGATGATCAGTGTACTGCTGTTACAGGATTTATTGGCGATTATAGTGTTACTGCTCATGCATGGAATGGCCATCGGTGGGGAAATACAAGAAGACATGAAACTCGTTACCATCGGCTTACCGTTGACACTCCTCTTTGCGTTTTTATTTCAGCATTACTTGTTGATGCCGCTCTTCGATCGGTTTAATCGTATTCGAGAATATGCCTTTTTGCTGGCCATTGCATGGTGTCTAAGCATGTCAGAACTTGCCTCTTATTTCGGTTTATCTGGTGAAATCGGCGCCTTTATTGCCGGTGTGACGTTAGCCACCAGCCCCATTTCTTTATATATTGCAGAAAGCTTAAAACCCGTACGAGATTTTTTCTTAGTGATGTTTTTCTTTTCCGTAGGCGCTAATTTTAATTTGGAATATTTGCCCAGCGTTATTCTTCCAGCGACATTGCTAGGGCTACTATTGCTAGTGGCCAAACCAGTCGTCTTTCGTTACTTGCTGGGAAAATCGAGTGAGTCTAAACGGATTTCATGGGAAATGGGATTTCGATTAGGGCAGCTCAGTGAGTTTTCGCTGATTATTGCGTATGTAGCGTTGGATAGCCGGCTGATTGGCATTCAAGCCGCGTATTTAATTCAGGCGACCACTATTTTAACTTTTATTGCTTCATCGTATTTTGTTGTGCTTAAATATCCAACGCCGGTGGCCATTTCCGAAACCATGCGCCGGGATTAAAGGGGGAGAAATGCGTTTTCTAGTAATTATTGCAGTATTGGCTATTCATAAGTACTGGGCAGCCAGTGTACGGTGTCATTCGACGGCCTGGTTAGAGCGATACGACCAGTGGGTCGAGCCTTTACGCAGACGTTTAGGGGCTATTGGTGGAAAAAGACGAGAATTGTTTCGAACCTTGGGTTGGATATTGCCGTTTCCCCTCGCCGTTTTTTTATTATGCGCATTAATCGGGATAGGGTTAGGCTTTCTTGGCAGCTTCTTATTTAATGTGGTGGTTTTGGGGTATTGCCTCGAATTAGACACTCTCACACACCAATATAAAGAAGGTGGATCCATAGAAGGTTACTTCAGCGATATTGGCGAAAAGATTTTCGCACCGATTTTTTGGTACATGTTATTTGGACCTGCCGGGGTAGCGTTATATTGGATGGTGCGCCTGTATTCGGCTCGAGCCGAGTCACACGCCGTACCTTCTTTTAAAGGATGGATGGATTGGGTGCCAGTGAGGCTGTTAGGGTTAAGCTTTGCGATGATGGGCCATTTTTCCTCCGTCTTTAATGAATGGGCGAAAGATTTATTCAGCGCGCCTACAGAAGAACCGCTGCTTATTGCAAAGTGGGGCGAAGCCGCACTTGAAGGTCGTCATGCGACGGGCAAAATAGCGGAAGCTTCTCAATTGCACGAAGCCCATGCGTTAATGGAGCGTACGTTGTTTGTGTGGTTGGTAGCGCTCGCCTTGATTAGCATCAGTGCGTGGATAGGCTAGACCAAGAGGGGCCATAAAGCTTTCCCCTCTCCTAAAAACTCGTTATAATCCCCGAAATTTCCATCCCAGGTACTAACCGCGTTTATTATTTAACCGCAAGGAGTGTTCGTGTCGAATCCGCTGAGTGATCAACTTCAAGAGTGGCTAGAAGCCCTAGAAGACGTCATTGAATTTGAGGGAGTGGATACGGCCAATAAAATTCTCAACCAATTAAATGAGAAAGCGCAAAATTTAGGGTTAATCGCCGGGCACACATTAAATACTCCGTACCTCAATACTATTTCGTCGGATCAACAAGCGCCCTTGCCGGACGAGGGCCCTTATCTTCAACGCCGCACTAATTATATGCGCTGGAATGCCATTGCGATGGTGATGCGGGCCGGCAATATTGCCGGTGAATTGGGGGGGCACATTGCCAGTTTTGCGTCCATTGCCACGTTATATGAAGTGGGGCAGACGTATTTTTTCCGTGCTCCGAATGCAGAGCACCGGGGTGATTTGGTATTTTTTCAAGGCCACTC
>DATDVD010000141.1:0-7513 GCA_035290065.1 Coxiellaceae bacterium
CCCGCCGCTGAGGCAGGCGCCTCTCCTCTGGCAGCCGGTGCTCCAGCCCCTACGGCAGAAGCAGGAGCGCAAGTCTCATCCCTCAATGCCTCCGCACCAGCTCCACTCGGGATCCCCTCTCGGGCTACCAAACTCTGCAGAACACCCAATAATGTTAACATTTCAGTATCTTAAGTCTTTTACATTAAGAAAATATTAAATGTTTATGTATTTACTACATTTTCAAAGAAACAACCGAAAAGAACCCTATTATTTATAGGAAAAATTTAATACTTCCTTAATTCGCTAAAGCTATACTAAAAATTATGAAAAACCGCTATGAAATTAAGGTATCTGCCGGGCTCCCCCCGGTACACGCCCCTGCCGGCACGATGGCCACGAAGAAATTCTATCGCCTAAGCCAACTAAACGGCCATTACTATTTATTAGCCGACAGCGATAAGGCTGACGATACCCACCTAATGACTATCGATCAGACCACTCTCGATTACTATGCTAAGAAAAAACAACTCCAAGCGCCTCCTTACACAGGCTGGACATTTATGTTTATTGCCTTGGTAGATGCACTCTGGATGGCTGGTTCTTTAATTGGGTTTGATCAAATGGGTTTGAATTTATTTTCATCCGCCGGTCTCATTCTAAATGCAGGCTTAACACTTTTTATCCCCTTAGCCATAACGTTGTTGCATTACGGGTTTCAATTACTAAAAACACAATACGATTACGGTTCTTTTCCTTCTAAAAATCAGCGCGAAGCCGCTTTCCAACAATCTCAATATTTATTTTTGAAATTATTTTTCGGTATTATCGGATGGTCTGTCGCTTATTATGCCGTATTAGCTCCCTTACACTTTACCGGTAAATCCATTACCTTCGCGAGCTTATTCCAATGGGCAACTTTTGGTTTAGCAGCGGCAGTGGGTTTATTAGAAGCCATTGCTGTAGCTGCCATTTTTTATGCGATGGAAATTCGCAAAGCTAAAACTCCGCAAGAGCGTGCAGAAGCTTTAGACAAAGCGTTAAAATTAGGCTTTTTACTGTTTATTTTGGGAGCTGCGTGGCAAATCATGAGCATGATTCCAACGGTCTTGAAGCACTCACACGAATTAACAAACTTACACGTAACCATTACCCTTGCTGTAACCGGAATTTTTGCCGTGGTGTTTTTAGGGTTATATATTTACAACCGACTTGATCCATCCCATAACGTCGGTCGTGGTATGACGATTTCTGGCGGAAAAAGATTCGATGATCACAGAGGAGAAGGGAAAGGGGTGAGCGGTGCAAACGCAGAACAATCACGCCGCCCTATGCGACCGACTGGAAAACCCTCCTCCACGTCTCACAACCCTTCTTCCTCAATGAAACCCGGATCACACTCCTCCTAATACGTGTAGGAACACCATATACGTGTGGGGGCACCGTTGATACGTGGGCACCGTTGATACATGAACACCGTTGATATGGGGGCACCATTGATATGTGGGCACCGTTGATATGTGTAGGGGCAGACCGTGGTCTGCCCGAGCGAAATTTAAATCTTGCTAGGTATTTCCGGGCAGACCACGGTCTGCCCCTACAGGTTTTTTTAACTTCCGCATAAATGCTTCATGTGTTTGCAGCTCTTCACTGGTCGCCCATACTACTGGCAAAGACTCACGATCAACAGGCAAGCGCCGAATATCGGCAGGCATTTGAAAAGAATGTTCCGTATGAGGAGTATCGTCTACCCCAAATAAATTCGTCTGCCCACCTGTCATTAATAAATAAACTTGTGCCAATAATTCCGCATCCAATAACGCCCCGTGCCAATCGCGTTTCGAATTATCCACCGAATAACGCTGACACAACGCATCCAAACTATTTCGTTGGCCGGGATGTTTTTTTCGCGCCATCGGAAGTGTATCGATCACCCCACACAGCGTTTCTAAATCGAGGGCTTCTTTATTCCACAATTTTAATTCACCATTAATAAACCCCATATCAAAAGGCGCATTATGAATAATTAATTCCGCGTCTTTTACATACGCCAAAAAATCCTTCGCAATATCGGGGAAAACCGGTTTATCTTTTAAAAAATCATCCGTAATACCATGCACTTCCACGGCTTCTCGCTCAATTAAACGAGTGGGATTAATATAATGGTGGAACGTACTACCGGTAATTCGACGATTTATCAATTCCACACAACCAATTTCAATCACGCGATGGCCCTGGGAAAATTCTAACCCTGTCGTTTCCGTATCCAACACAATTTGTCGTTCGCTCATGAATGTCCTCTTAACAATTCATCAATCGCTTTATTCGCTAATTGATCTGCCATTTCATTTTCTCTATGACCCGTGTGGCCGCGCACCCAATGCCATTCTACGCGATGTTTTATGACTTCCTCATCCAACTGCTCCCACAAATCCGCATTTTTTACCGGTTTTTTTTGACTGGTACGCCACCCATTTTTTTTCCATTTCGGCAACCATTCCGTAATACCTTTTTTCACATATTCGGAATCAGTAGTAATCACTACCTGGCATTTTCGTTTTAATATTTTTAATCCTTCAATGGCCGCTTTTAATTCCATGCGATTATTGGTGGTACCGATTTCTGCGCCATACAATTCACGCACCACGGTGTTATAACGCATCACCACACCCCATCCGCCAGGCCCGGGATTGCCACGACATGCGCCATCGGTAAACATTTCAACGGGTTTCAACCATCTCTCCTACTGTGTGTTTCGGGATACGGCCGAGCCACGGGTTTTCTCAGAGGCTTCCACGAGACGATCCGCAAGGTGGGCGATACTAATTGTTTTTGAGCCACAATAAAATAAATGCCACCCGCTTTTTGCAATCCCCATCGCTTTAAATACTCCATCCAACGCCATTGCTCAAATAACAGGGCATTATTAAAAGGAGGCCTTAAAGCGAACGTTTTCACACTGAGAATTGAAAAACCCGTTTCCACTAACCATCGTTTTACACACGACATACTATAAAAAGGTTTTTGCCATGCCTGCAAAGATTCACACCACCCCGCCAACAACCCCCATACACTCCAGGGATTAAATCCCATTATCATTAAATAACCGTAGGGCCGTGTAATCAAATACCATTCACTTAACAACGCTTGCGGTGAATCACTAAAATCCAATACATGGGGCGCTACGACTACATCAAATAAATTGGGTTGAAAAGGCATTTCATGCGCTTCTGCTACAATGCATTGCTCCGGAGGATTTTTTTCTAATCCAGGCTTCACACAAATAGGATACCGAAATCGTTCGGAAAATGGCTTCGTTAAAGCGGTATTACCGCCTATTTGCACCAGATAATCTCCCCGCACCCGCGACATTGGTTCCACTAAAACTGCTTGTTCTAAGGTTAAAATACTGCGACCTAATGGCGCAGAATACCACTGATCCGTCACGGCCAAAGGATTGCCCATACCCAAATTACTCCTGATCCATTAGACTAAGGGCATGATGTTATCCATTACCCCCATCTCAGCCTTCCATGATAACTATATTTGGATGATTAATCACCCCGGTTCTCACTACGCCTGGGTCGTGGATCCCGGTGATCACCGCCCCGTATTAAAAACCCTAGAAGCCAAAGGGTGGGAGCTAAAAGGCATTTTATTAACTCATCACCATACGGACCATTGTGGCGGTATCTTAGGCTTGTTAGAACACTTCCCCGTACCCGTTTACGGCTCTTACCGAGATGAATCGGGGCTTGCTGATCGGTTATTTCAAGGCGGCAACACGGCCCACATCGGCCCCTTCCACTTTTTGGTCTTGGAAATTCCTGGCCATACGCTCGATCACATCGCCTTTTATGGGCACGGCGTTTTATTTTGCGGTGATACCTTGTTTTCCAGCGGCTGTGGACGGATTTTTGAGGGAACAGCCCCGCAAATGTTTAATTCGCTCAATCAATTAAGAAGCTTAGATGATAATACGCAAGTGTACTGCGGCCACGAATACACCGAACATAATTTAAAATTTGCGTTGGCACTGGAGCCGGAAAATGCGGACGCTAAACAGTATTTACGAAATGTACAACTTCTCCGAAGTCGCCACCACCCTTCCTTGCCCTCCACCTTAGGCCTTGAAAAAAAAGTAAACCCTTTCTTTCGATGTGATCAACCTACCATTCGTGAATCTGCGGAAAGACATTATTCACAAAAATTACTGCAACCCATCGATGTGTTTGCTAAAGTACGCGACTGGAAAGACCATTTTTAAATAACTATAACTATATCATGATGAGAAAATACTTTTTCCGGGGAATCCTCGGCAGCGTTCTGCTGTTCTTATTAACGGCCTGTGCCACGGAAGGCTCCCAAGTCCCCAATGCCAATAAAGGCGATTTAAATATTCTCCCGTTTGCCTCTCATTCCAATATATGGACGACGATGAGCCAACACTATGAGTTGGCCAACGATGCGGATTCCTCCGAAATTCAAAAGGGTGTCGATTGGTTTTTAACGCGTCCCAAAACCACCCAATTATTACTCTCTAACGCAAGCCCCTATGTATATTACATTTATGAACAAACTCAAGCCCAAGGGTTACCTGCTGAATTAGCATTATTGCCCATGATTGAAAGTGCTTATGATCCTTTCGTATTTTCTCGCACAGGCGCAACAGGTCTTTGGCAATTAATGCCGGGCACAGGATCCGGTTTTGGATTAACCATTGACTGGTGGTATGACGGTCGACGCGATGTAGTGGAATCCACCCACGTCGCTTTGCGGTATTTAACGTATTTACACCGCTTATTTGGCGATTGGTTACTGGCCATTGCCGCTTACAATGCAGGAGAAGGCACCGTCACCGCAGCCATTGAACACAATAAACGATTGCACCAACCTACTGATTACTGGCATCTCGCCCTTCCCCCTGAAACTAAATTTTATGTGCCAAAATTGTTAGGGCTGGCCGAGGTGATTAAACACCATCGCGCCTTTGATGTTCCCCTTCCCAATACGCCCAATCGGCCGTATTTCGAGGCAGTTCCTATGAACACTCAAATTGATTTAAAACAAGTCAGTCAATTAGCCGGCGTTGAAATGGATACCGTTCGTACACTGAATCCAGGCTTTAGGCGATGGGCCACGCTTCCGAACACTTCTTATCATTTATTATTGCCTCTGAATACCGTGGAAAAATTTAAAAATGAGTTAGCGCTGTTGCCTAAAAGCCAACGCGTGACTATGCAACATCATCAAGTAAAATCCGGTGAAACGTTATTGGCCGTGGCTCGTCGTTACCACACAGACGTCAATACTTTAAAACAAGTGAATAACGTGAATACCAATATTATCCATGTGAACCAATCCTTGATGGTGCCTCAAGATTTTCATGGCGATTTAGCAGCCAGTATGGCGTTAACATCCAGCAAAATTGCCGCTGAAAAATTACCCGGCCCTCAACATTATTTACACGTCGTCAAAAAAAATGAATCCCTGCGTTCGATTGCACGACAATATGGCCTTAATCCTCGACAAATTCAGTTTTGGAATGGGATGGGCAGAGGGGAAGAGGTAAAACCCACGGAGGAATTAGTGCTGTGGCTGCCTAGTCACGCACATCACCATATCGCTAAACTTCATTATGCCGCGCAACATACCAGCGGCAGAATGCATATGCATTATGTGAATATGGGCGAAACACTAAGTCTTATTGCTAGGCAGTATCACGTCAGTGTGTCAACGCTTGCGCAATGGAATCACCTGTCCACTCATGCACTCTTAAAACCCGGACAACGTTTAATTATCTATTAAATTTTTAAAGAAACGCGATCCTGTAGTCAGTCATGATCGACCCGGGAAATTGGTGCGAGATTTGGAATTTGTTTGGGCAGACTTTGGCTGCCCCTACGGGAGGGAGGGGATTCTTCATCTCCCCGTAGGGGTCGATCGTGATCGACCCAAAAATAAAAAAGGGGCACGAAGCCCCTTTTTTAAAATGTCTTAGACATTATGGATTAATCGCGGAATCGTCCACGACCACCACCATTGCCACCGTTACCACCGTTACCGCCACGACGAGCACCGCCGCCGCCATTGCCGCCGCCACCACGACGAGTACCGCCGTCATCACGCGCAATATTCACACGAATTTTACGACCATCCATTTCGGTATTATCACATACTAACGCTTTGTTAGCAGAGTCATCTGATACAAACGTAACAAACGCAAACCCTTTCGAACGGCCAGTGTCACGATCCATGATAAGCTTAGCTTCAGCGATTTCGCCGTATTGACCAAAAAAAGATTCCAAATCTTCACCCGAAACAGAATAAGGCAAATTGCCTACATAGATTTTATTTTGACTCACCGTCTTTAGTCCTCTGAATAAAAAAATAACACGATATCAACACCGCTGGAGACAAGACACTATCCTTAATCTTAAAAAGAACAGAACAGAACCGACCCTAGCAATAATGACATTAACACCCGTATTGTACCTTAATTTTTAAAAAATCAAAGGGTTTTATAAATTTCATCCCGAGGGGGGGGCAAATATGCTACCATACCTATTTTTTCTACCTCTTGGATAGTAAGGAATTTCATTATGGTGGCTCATCGTCTGAGTGGGGAAGCCTGCGCCGATCGCATTAAAAAAAGCGTCAAAATAAAGGTAGACGCTCGTTTAAAACAAGGGCTGGCACGCCCTGGGCTGGCCGTCATTTTAATTGGCCATAACCCAGCCTCAGAGGCCTATGTTGCCCATAAACAAAAAGCGTGTGACGAGACCGGTATTTATTCCGAATTGCACCGTTTACCTGAAACGTGCACGCCGGAGGCTATCACCCAAAAAATTGGGGCGTTGAACCAAAATCTCGCTATTCATGGGATTTTATTGCAATTACCGTTACCTCCTCACATTCCCGCGGATGATCTACTGGAATGCATTGATCCTAAAAAAGACGTGGATGGGTTTCATCCCTACAATATGGGACGTTTGGTAGAAAGACGACCCTTGTTACGGCCTTGTACCCCGTATGGCATTATGGAATTAGTAAAAGAAATTGGTGAAAATTTAGTTGGCATTAATGCTGTAGTGGTCGGGCAATCGAATATTGTAGGGCGGCCGATGGCATTGGAGTTGTTGTTAGCCGGCTGTACCGTTACCATTTGTCACTCTAAAACACAAAATCTAAAGAATCATGTGGAGCAAGCGGATTTACTGGTAGCCGCCGTTGGAAAGCCCGGCGTAATTCAAAGCGAATGGATTAAGCCAGGGGCGATAGTGATTGATGTGGGTTTTAACCGTTTATCCAGCGGTAAAATTGTGGGCGATATTGAATTCGAAACCGCCCAAGAAAAAGCCAGCTGGATTACCCCCGTGCCAGGCGGTGTTGGATTAATGACAGTCGCGATGCTTCTAGAAAATACATTACAAGCCGCTCATCTACTCAATAAGTAGGGGCAGACCGTGGTCTGCCCGTGTGTCCCCACCCAATGATAAACCTTGTGCTACATCCCCGGGCAGACCACGGTCTG
>DATDVD010000142.1:0-8813 GCA_035290065.1 Coxiellaceae bacterium
AGCCACTTTTTCGCCTGTTTTTATCGATAAATGCAAGTGTTGTAACACCTCAATGGTGCGCGTGCCATCGTGATACGATTTACTAATATTTTTACACGTCAACACCGCATCACTCATACCGCAACACCTCTGCAGGCTGTGTACGAGACGCTTGCCACGCGGGATATAAGGTCGCTAATAAACTTAAACCCAACGCAATAAGGGAAATTTGAATCACATCGCTAACTTCTAAATGAGACGGTAAATAATCTAAAAAATATACCGACGAAGAAATCAATTGCACATGAAAAAATCGTTGAATCGCATTAACCCACGCCGTTGCATTAAGCGCTAAAATAATCCCCCCGCCTATTCCCAACAAAGTGCCTATCACTCCTACGACTGCTCCTTGAATAATAAACACCCACACAATAAATCCACGCGTAACGCCTAAGGTTCGTAAAATAGCAATATCACGCTGCTTATCGTTTACCACCATTACCAAACTCGACACCAAATTAAAGGCCGCTACCGCAATAATCAGTAACAAAATAACAAACATCATGGTTTTTTCCATGCTAAGGGCTTTAAAAAAAGCGCCATACTGCAGAGCCCAATTAGTCACCACATAATGCTCAGATAACATTCGTTGCAATGAAAGAGTAATAGGGCGCGCTTGATAGAGATTCGCTATTTTAAGGTGCAATCCACTGATGGGATTAGCCCCTTGAAATAATCGATCCGCATCTTGGAAATTAATAAATACCACGCTGTCGTCATAGCCAAATCCATTGCCTACATGAAAAATACCGGTCACCGTAAATCGTTTATAGCGCGGCATAATGCCCAGTGGCGTGCTGCTCATTTGCGGTGTGAGTAACGTAATTTTATCTCCCACGCGCAAATCCATGCCATTGGCCATGTCTTGTCCAATGAGCATATTAAATTGTCCTGGCTGCAACGTCCCCAAAGAACCGGCCGTCATTTTTTCACCTAACTCTGAGACACGTGTTTCTTGAGACGGAATAATGCCTGTCACACTGACGCCCGCCACTTGGCCTTCGTGTGTTAACATGCCTTTGCCTTGAATATACGGTGAATAATCCATCACGCCTGGAACCCGTTTAGCACTCTCTCCTAATGCCCGCCAAGACTCCGTCAATGACTGATCCGTCATAATCGTCACGTGCGGCGCCATCGCAAAAAATTTAAGCCGAATCTGCTGATCAAATCCATTCATCACGGACAAAACCGTAATGAGTACTGCCACGCCTAAGGCAATACCCATCATCGAAGCTAACGAAATAAAAGAGATAAAATGATTACGCCGTTTCGCACGGGTATATTTGAGTCCAATGTAAAGTGCCAGGGGCTTGAGCATGCCAAGGTCCTTATGATTCTGAAAAGTATACCACAATTTTAATGCTTAAATGGGGCTTTGCGTTTTTCAGAAAGCTTAATTAAGGCCTGGCTTAGCAGAAGTAAGACCTGAAGAAGGAGGAGTACGAGGAGGCTTCTTTTCTACATCGGCAGTGGTAATTTGTTTTTGGCTGTAGCAGTATAAAGACATCCCTACTATTACCAATACGAAAGCAACTGCCAATCCTGGAACACCGGTTGTTAATAGCAAATGCCGCGCATGATTTTTTGCAGTTTGTTTTAAGGTATATTTAGCCCCGCCTCCCATTCCCCCGATTAAACCTGTGCCACCCACAGCAAGACCTGTGCCTGTTCTACGAGTGGTTCTAATCTGAGATCTAGCCCGGGTGGCTAAGGCTGCCTGTAAATGAGAAAAACATTGCGTAGCCCCTACATACTTAATATCTCTTTCAGAAACGCTAGGGAAACTGCTCGCCAATTGAGTAATAAGAGCGCCATACTCCTTATCTAACCTATTAAACAAAAGATCATGATCTCTTGGGCTTCTAAAATAATTGTTATTTATTCTTTCTATCCAGGCTAGCTTAAATGCTTCAAATCCCTTATGTAAGCTGCTCTCTATCTCTGGAGGAATTTCTATCCTAACTTCCTTCCTAAGCCGCGTTACGCGCGCATCGAATAATCTTTGCATCCTTTCATCTGCTTCTCTTTGAAGCCTGTCTTCTTCCTCTGGCGTGGGTTTTGGAAGATAAGCTTTACCTTCTCCGATAGGGCTTTCCAAAGAGATATCTTGGCTTTTAGGTCTTGGAGTTCGATCAGGCATATTTCCACCTCTTATTAATTATACAACAAGGGGCTTAAGGAAATGTGAAAATATTCAATAAATATTTATCATTAATTCAACATGTTATGCGTTAAATGGGAAGTTTTATTAAAAGACATAAGGTGGCGTCGCTACCCCTAAGGCCCTGCGTTGGCATTGCTCCCAACCTTAAAGAAAAATCCTCAGCCTGTGATTCAAGCCTTGCATTCATGAGATGGTGCCCGGGGCCAGAATCGAACTGGCATGGGATTTAACTCCCGAGGGATTTTAAGTCCCTTGCGTCTACCTGTTTCGCCACCCGGGCAAAATCAAGGCTGGGGTCGGAATCGAACCGGCGTCCACGGCTTTGCAGGCCGCTGCATGGCCACTCTGCCACCCAGCCGCATTCATTTTAGATAAGGATTTTATTCCTCAAAAATAGAAGCGCATTCTGGAGCGGGAAACGAGGTTCGAACTCGCGACCCCAACCTTGGCAAGGTTGTGCTCTACCACTGAGCTATTCCCGCGCCTTCCATTACGAAGACCCGTTATTATTGCGTTTCACAACTGAAAGTCAAGAGAGTTCTAGGGGGTGGGGCTAATTAGATCGGGCCATGCCGCTCGCAAATAAGCTAGCATCGTCCAAATGGTTAACACCGACGCTACGGTTAATAAAAAAAGGCCTATTATCAATACTAAAAGGGGTAATTCTTCAATACGCCAAAAAAATACCTGGTACATATCCGCGTGATACCACAACAAAAATGGCATGCCCATATTCAGTAAAAATGTTTTAATTTTTGCTAAATTCATCACCGCGACATGCGTTCGTTTTCCTACTTCTGCCATCCATTCACGTAAAGCCGACACTGTAATTTCTCGTCCAATAATAATCGCTGCGGGCAACCATAGCCATGGTGTTAAATTTTGAGATAAGAGCAACACCAAAATCGTACTGACTAATAATTTATCGGCGACAGGGTCCAAAAATGCCCCAAAACGACTAGTTTGAGAACGGCTGCGGGCAATATACCCATCCAATAAATCCGTCACAGCTACTAAAATATACGCTACCCCCGACCAAAAATGAGCCCAAGGCGTGTGCATGAAATACAGCAAACAAATAAGAGGAATAGCCGCTATTCGAACCAGCGTCATGGCGATAGGAAGATTCATTCGATGAATATATCATAGATTTTAAGAAAAAGGATGGAAAGTCTTATAGATCCAATGAGCTAACTCAGCATTGATCCCTTTCACCTCCGCAATTTCCTCCGGAGTGGCATTTTTTAACCGGTTTAAATCCCCGAAATGACCTAATAATTGCTTCGCTTTTCCAGGCCCTACTCCTCGAATGGTTTCTAGCACCGAGTGTTTTATTCTTTTACCCCGCTGCAAGCGATGAAGACTAATAGCAAACCGATGCGCTTCGTCTCGAATCTGTTGAATCACATGGAGTGCAGGATCCTCTGGTTTGAGAAAAAAAGGGGAACCTTTGCCACTTAAAAATAACGTTTCCTTCCCCGGCTTTCGAGATCGCCCTTTTGCCACCCCTAAAATCGGCACATTTTCTAAACCCAATTCGCTCATTGCTTCAACCGCTGTACTAAGCTGACCTTTCCCTCCATCAATCAACAGGAGATCTGGCATCACAGCGCCTTTTTTCATTCGTTCGGCATAACGCCGTTTTAAGGCTTGTTTTAGTGCGCCATAATCGTCGCCCGGCGTGACTCCCCGAATGCTATAGCGGCGATAATCCGCTTTAATAGAACCTTCCTGTCCAAACACAACGCACGAGGCTACCGGGAATTCACCAAACGTATGACTCACATCAAAGCATTCCATCCGATGGATCGGATCGGAAAATTCTAACGCCCGCTGCAAGGTCTCTAATTGCTTAACCATTTTCAAATTCTGGTGAAGAAGCTGTGAGAGAGCATATTCCGCATTGCGCTTAGCCATGATTAACCAATGATGGAATGTTTTGCTTTTTCGAACCACAATAGACAATGATTTTTTATGATCCGTTAAACCCGTTTCCAGCCAATCTTTGTTTTGAATGGCATGCGATAACACTATTTTTTTAGGTAAATTCTCTTGATGAATAGGATTCAAATAATATTGAGGGAGAAATTGCTCCATAATTGTTTCAATATTCATATTCTCGGGAATATTGGGATAAAATAATTTATCGCCTAATACTCTTCCTTTTCGTACAAAGACAATGCAAATTACCACTCGATTCGACGCCAAATCCGCGGCTATAATATCGACATCTTCATCGCCTGCCACCACATGCTGTTCTTTTCGCATAGAATTAAGGTGCATTAATAAATCACGATAAATAGCTGCCTCTTCATAGGCTTTTGCTTCTGCGGCAGATTTCATTTTCACGCCCATCTGCTCTATCAACGTGTCACTTTTTCCTTCTAAAAATAATTTAGCGTGTGTAACCGCCTCGCCGTACTCTTTTTCCGTGATGTAATTCACACAAGGAGCGCTGCAGCGTTTAATTTGGTATTGCAAGCAGGGGCGTGTGCGTTGATTAAAATAAGGGTCTGTACATTGCCGCAATTTAAAAAGTTTTTGAATTAAATGTTGGGTTTCTCTGACGGAACTGGGACTTGGATAAGGGCCATAATAAATAGCCTCTCCTTTTTTTGGGGTGCCGCGATAAAAATCTAATCGTGGAAAAGAGTGTGTTAGTGTTAATCGCAAATAAGGGTACGATTTATCGTCTCGTAATAAAACATTAAATTTTGGTTTAAATTCTTTAATTAAATTGGCTTCTAGCAATAATGCTTCATGATCCGAGGCGGTTAAAATAATTTTGAAATCGACAATTTGAGCAACGAGTAAACCTGTTTTACTGGATTGGGAGCGTTTTTGAAAATAACTTGATACGCGTTTTTTTAAATCTCGCGCTTTGCCGACGTAAATAATTTTTCCCTCCGCATTTAACATTTGATAAATGCCAGGGCGATGGGGAAGAGTTTTTAATTTTTCTAGCATGGGTTGTAGGGGCAGACCGTGGTCTGCCCTCTTTTCTTCATCATAACCCTTGCGCGGGGTTCTTGGGCAGACCACGGTCTGCCCCTACGGGGAGAAGGCGCGTGGCTTGTGGCCTCTACGGTTAAAAATCGGCCTCTTCTGGTTCGATAATGCCATAGCGAATGGCTAATAAGGTTAATTCAACATCATTTTTAACAGAGAGTTTTTCAAAAATACGGTAACGATAGCTGTTGACCGTTTTAGGGCTTAAATGCAATTTTTCCGCGATCACATTGACCTTAATGCCTTTGGTGATCATGATCATCACTTGTAATTCGCGTTCTGATAACGCATCAAAGGGCGTTTCTTCTTTATCGGTGACATGGCGAAACGCTAAACGATTGGCTATTTGAGGGCTGATATATCGTTGCCCCATATGCACCGCTTTAATGGCTTTCACCATTTCTTCCATGCTGGCACCCTTGGTCAGATAACCCGCTGCACCAATTTGCAATAAGCGCGAGGGATAGACATCGTTATCACAGGTGCTAATGACTAATACTTTAATATCAGGATCCAAGCGCACCAATTTTCGAGTGGCTTCAAATCCTCCAATGCCGGGCATTTTAACGTCCATTAGTACTACATTGGGTTTGAGCTCGCGGCCTAATTTGATGGCGTCTTCGCCATTACTGGCCTCACCCACCACCTTAACACCCGAAACATCCGAAAGCATGCGCTTAATCCCTGTGCGCACTAGATCATGGTCATCCACTAACAACACTTCAATCATTCTTTACTCACTGCCCTCATTAACCGATTATTCGCATCAATACTCTAGCAGATGGGGGGGCCAGAGCCAAGCTCGTTTATGGGGATTTTCATTTTGGCGGAGAGACTGGGATTCGAACCCAGGGAGGGCGTAAACCCTCAACGGTTTTCAAGACCGCCGCTTTAAACCGCTCAGCCATCTCTCCAAATTGTTTTGTAGGGGCAGACCGTGGTCTGCCCTCTTCTCTTCGTTATAATCTTTGCGCGGTGTTCTTGGGCAGACCACGGTTTGCCCCTACATAAAAGTTACGGTCTGCCTCTACATAAAAGCTGTGGCCATCCAAAGCTGGGGTATGATAGCCTAAATTTGCATTCAAAAAAACCAAAAATTTTGCTAGAATTACTATTGATTTCTAGAGCATTCACACCGGAGGCCTTTTATGTCGTTTAATGAATTAGTCAGCACTCAACCTATTTCCCTTTCTACCAATCAAGTGCTGCGTAAAACTTACTTTCTATTAAGCTTGACCCTCCTCTTTAGTGCGCTCACGGCCTACTTTTCTATGAAGACTAATGCGCAACCCAATCTCATCATCTTCCTGGTGGGAATGTTTGGGCTGCAATTCTTAACCAT
This sequence comes from Coxiellaceae bacterium, assembly GCA_035290065.1. GTDB lineage: Bacteria > Pseudomonadota > Gammaproteobacteria > Coxiellales > Coxiellaceae > DATDVD01. The sequence continues at coordinate 6,558 of DATDVD010000142.1, forward strand.
TGCCCTCCGAAATTCGCCGTGGGGTATTTTAGCCACTTTCTTATTCACAGGCTTTATGGGCTATACCTTGGGCCCTATTCTCAATTTATTTTTACGAACCTATACCAACGGCATGCAAATAGTGATGATGTCGATAGGCACAACCGGTTTAATTTTCTTAGGTTTGTCCACCTATGTCTTAATGACACGCAAAAATTTTAATTACTTAGGGGGTGTGATTGCAGCGGCTATTATCATTGCCTTTATTGCAGGGCTGGGTGCCATAGTCTTCAATATGCCTGCTTTACAATTACTCGTATCTTTAGCGTTCGCCGTATTAGCCTCTGCTTATATACTCTATACTACTAGTGAAGTGATTCATGGCGGGGAAACTAACTACATTATGGCAACGGTTTCTCTGTACGTGGCCTTATTTAATTTATTTACAAGCTTATTAAGGATACTGGGATCATTCTCAGGACGAGAATAATACCTTAAGGATAAAACATGGAACGTTGGATAAAGGGTGCCTTCGCGCTTCTCTTATTTATTGTGCTACCTACTTTGGCTGCTCGCTATCAGTATTTTCCCGATAGCTATGTAGTAGGCAGTATTCAAGTCGTTAAAGTGCAAAAAGGGGATACGCTCACCAAAATAGCGCGTCGTTATGATGTAGCGCCCACAAAAATGATCGAGGCTAATCCTAAAGCCCGCGATCAATATTTACAAATCGGCCAAATGGTCATTGTGCCTTCACGCTTTGTATTGCCTTCTTATCATGAAGGTATTGTTATTAATCTAGCGGAACTACGACTATATTATTTCCCTGCTCACACCAATATTGTCTACACCTACCCTATTGCCGTCGGTCGTGTGGGTTGGCGAACACCGACTACCGTCACAAGTGTTTACAAAAAAGAAAAAGACCCGGTGTGGAGGGTGCCCAAATCGATTTGGCAATACACTTATCGCACCAAAGGTATTAAATTACCCGCTGTAGTGGGACCAGGACCGGACAACCCTCTCGGCCCTTATGCGTTATATCTTAAATTATCAGGTTATTTAATTCATGGCACCAATGATCCGGATTCCATTGGCAAATACGTAAGCTCCGGTTGCATTCGCCTGTACCCGGCTGACATTACGCAACTTTACTCGCTAGTGGATATTGGCACAGTCGTGCATATTATTCATCACGCGAACAAAGCGGATTGGCATCATGATGAACTTTATTTAGAATCTCATCGGTCGATGGAAGAAATGAATAATAAAACCGAGTTGAATCATCAACCCGCTGAAGAAGCCATTCAAGAGGCCACTGCTAATAAAAAAGCCACGGTTAATTGGCCGCAGGTAAATCAAGCACAAAAAAATAAATTAGGAATACCCGTTACAGTAGGGAAAGCTAAATCATGAAAGTTATTGTTTGGATAATGGTTTTTTCCTTAAGCAGCGTGACACTGTCCGCGAATGCTTTTTTTGGTTCCTCCTCTCTTTCTACGGATCCCGAGGATATTAACAAAATTAATCCGGCTGCTTTGGCAGTGGCGATGGATGCTTATCAGTGTGCTGAAAAGAAAGGCTATATTAAAAATCATTTACTCACGATTATTGATTTTACCTTACCGTCTAATGAAAAACGGATGTGGATTATTGATCCTGAAACGCATCGTTCGCTGTATCACTTATTTGTGGCGCACGGGGTTAACAGCGGCGCTATTATTCCTACGCATTTTTCCAATAAAATGGGTAGCTTGGAGTCCAGCTTAGGGGCTTATTTAACGGCAGCGACGTATGATGGGCATCATGGTTATTCACTGGTACTGATGGGGTTAGAAAGAGGGGTTAATGATAATGCGGAACGGCGACATATCATTATTCATTCGGCTTGGTATGTAAATCCCGGGTTTATCCATGAATACGATCGTTTAGGCCGCAGCTGGGGGTGTTTTGCACTGGATCCGAAGCAAACTAAAGAAGTGATTAATACATTGCAAGGGGGCAGTTTGGTATTTGCCTATGCGGCGCAAGAACAACATGATCCGAATGTTCAGCAGTGTAATCTTGTCCTACCGCCGGAGTGAGAATTCTCCCTATAATCTGAGCTAAAGTAGTCTGGCTGGAAGCGAGCTGAAAATCTAGGCTATCTACACTATTATTCACACCCTGTTAAGAATTCGTTAAGCATACATCTGTATTATAGTGGCATGAAACCCGATGGTCATTCTATATTACCTACTGAGGTCGGCGCAGCGGCGGCCGGTGGTAGTGCAGGAG
>DATDVD010000143.1:0-14246 GCA_035290065.1 Coxiellaceae bacterium
TCCTTCCCGTAGGGGCAGACCGTGGTCTGCCCGAGCGGATTTCAAATCTTGTGCCACTTTGCCTATTCCCTCCCGTAGGGGCAGACCGTGGTCTGCCCGAGCGGATTTCAAATCTTGTGCCACTTTGCCTATTCCTTCCCGTAGGGGCAGACCGTGGTCTGCCCGAGCGGATTTCAAATCTTGTGCTACATTCCGGGCAGAGCACGCTCTGCCCCTACGTTAATTTTTTTCGCTCAAATAGGTAATCAGCTCTGTTATTGGCAGAGTTTTTTGTTCAGCGTTATTGCGTAGGGGTTTTAGTGCTACGGTGTTATTTTTAATTTCATCTTCACCTAGAATCAACGCATATTTTGCGCCACTGCGATCAGCGCGTTTAAATTGGGATTTAAAACTGCCACCCCCTGCGTTCATCACGATGGAAAGATGCGGTAGCGCATCGCGTAATTGTTCTGCTAACAATAAGCCCGCTTCTTGAGCCGCTTCTCCCATTAACACACCATACAGATCTGGCTGATGCAAAAATTCCTGGGTGCGATTTTCTAATAAAGCGACTAAACGTTCAACCCCTAATGCAAATCCCATCGCAGGCGTGGCTTTCCCACCCAGCATTTCTATCAACGCATCATAACGACCACCCGCACACACAGTTCCCTGGGCACCTAAGGACTCGGTCACCCATTCAAATACTGTGCCACTGTAATAATCCAATCCTCGCACTAACGTGGGTTTTACAATAAACGGCACACCGGCTTTTTTTAATACCGTTTTCAAATGCTCAAAGTGAAGGCGAGAAGGTTCATCTAAATAGTCAGTTAATTTTGGCGCGCCCTCAAGGCAAGTTTTCATCGCAGGATTTTTGCTATCTAAAATGCGCAAAGGATTCGTTTCTAACCGACGTTGGCTGTCTTCGTCCAATATTTCTAAATGTTTTTTAAAATAATGAACCAATTGTTGGCGATACTGTTTACGAGCTTCACTGGAACCTAAACTATTCAGTTGTAGTTCGACTTGATTCTTTAAACCTAACTGTTTCCACAACCGATACGTCAATAAAATAATTTCAGCTTCAATAGCGGGATCACTCATACCCAACGCTTCAATTCCAAATTGTTGAAATTGACGATAACGGCCTTTTTGCGGGCGTTCATGACGAAACATCGGCCCCATATACCACAACCGCTGCTCACCTTGATGCAATAAACTTTGTTCAATGGCAGCGCGAACACAACCCGCAGTTCCTTCGGGGCGAAGACTTAAACTATCCCCATTGCGGTCTTCAAAGGTGTACATTTCTTTTTCAACAATATCAGTAACTTCACCAATGGTGCGTTTAAACAGCTGGGTTTTTTCCAGGAGGGGGAAACGAATTTCATGATAACCATACGCGCACGCGACTATTTTGCATTGTTCTTCCACAAAGGCCCACACATCGGTGAGAGGAGGCACTATATCATTCATGCCTCGAATGGCGGTGATGGTTGTCACTCTTTTCTCCTGGAATTTTTTATGTCATGAGTTGCGGTATATTGTAGCCTGGATTAAGTACGGCGAAAATCCAGGAAAGAAGTTTTATTTTTCTAGACTTTCGTCTCGCCTCAATCCAGAAGCATTATCCCCTCCCGTAGGGGCAGACCGTGGTCTGCCCGAACAGATTCCAAACCTCGCGCTACATTCCGGGCAGAGAATGAAAGAAACCTGAATTTTTACGGGTTAGGATTTTGAATAGGCGTAACGACAATTTCTTCAGAATTCGTCACACGTTTCTCAGGCAATTCCTGCGGTTGCACCACAAAATCCGGTGTGCCTTGAATCGGCTGAGAAGACTCACTCGGGCTTCGCAAGCCTAACCAAGCGATCAACACCACCAATACACTCGCTGCCGAAATCCAATATTTTTTCTTTCCATACCGTTGAATGTATTTTTTCCACACCGGTCGATGAGTTTCTTCTTCCGTGGGTTTACGCGTAAGCTGCGAAGCCTCATAGGCCATGCGCTGTTTGGCCCAATCCGATGCCTCAAAATCATTGACGAGCGGTTGCGCATCGATGCCTAATAATTTTGAATACGCTTTTAAATACCCTCTCATATAAATCATCGCTAAACGATGATCATAGTGGTCATTTTCTAAATCTACTACCCGTTGAGTATTCCAATTTAATTTTTGGGCGACGGTTTCTGCATCCCACCCTTTTTTCTCACGCGCTAATTTTAAACGTTGGCCTGGAGACAATTCCGCATCCATGATAATAGCCGATTCCGACATATAAGATCCCCCTTTGATTAGGGTTTATTATAGGGGGCAGGCCTAAGAATTCCAATATAATTCATGGATTTTGTGTGGATTCAGCTTGGCAATGTCGCAGATTTTCTTCGACCAAAGGGGCTGACGCATAGTTCGAATCGCCCAGTGCCTGCTTCAATTCACGAAGACCTGCTGAATACTCTCCTTCCCGGCACAAATAAGCTCCGTAATTATTATGAATGGCTGGATTGTGAGGCGCTAGTTGAAGGGCATGGTGGTAAAAGCTATGGGCTTCCCGTACCTGATGCTCTTGAGCCGCCGAGAGAGCCAACGCTTGCCACGTAAAAGGATCTTTAGGCGCTTCTGCCCGGGCCTGATCTAAATAATGCCGAGCGAGACGAGGTTGATGAGCATTCAGGTAAGCGAGCCCAAGTTCAAGATGGGTGCGAGCAAGGGAGGTGGGGGTTGAGCAGGACGTGATCAAAATATTTACGATACTGATGGAAACCAGTAGCCTCGATTTTGCAGTGCAAAAATCCAGGTGATACAAATGGTAGGGGCGAAACCATGCTCTGCCTGGGCAAAGCAGGACTCTGCTCCTATGGCTTTTTAGATAACCTAGATTTTTGCACCGCGAGATCCAAGCTACGAGTTTTACCCACAAAAAAATTTTTAGTTGCATAGAGGCAATCCTATCCACTACGATGGTTAAGCGTTACCGTTCTAACAGGAGGTTTGTATGAAAAAGACCATTATTTTTTTAAGCAGTGTACTTTTAGCTACTAATGCGTTCGCTAAAACCATGACCCTTCCGATGTATTCCACCGATGCCGCTCACAGCTCCTTAGGCACTGTAACAGCAGAAGATTCAAAATATGGTTTACTGCTGACTCCGCAATTAAAAAACATTCCCACTGGCTTACACGGTTTTCATCTTCATCAAAATCCCAGCTGCGATAACGAAGGTATGGCCGCCGGTGGACATTGGGATCCCAAACAAACCGAAAAACATTTAGGCCCCTATACTAACCAAGGCCATCAGGGCGATTCTCCAGCATTTACAGCAGATGCTAATGGCAATGTTACGCAGCCCGTTTTAGCGCCACGTCTAACCGTAAATGATCTCCACGGTCACGCTTTTATTTTGCACGCTGGCGGTGATAATTACTCGGATGTTCCTGAAAAATTAGGGGGCGGTGGCGCGCGTATTGGGTGTGGAGTTGTTTCTTAAGAAACGACCACCAATCGGCCTGTTTTTAACCAGCGTTGATGGCGGCCCGTGCGGTCTTTAAATTGGCCAGCCAATTGGCCACACGCGCCTTCTTGATCGCGACCGCGTGTTTTGCGTAAAAACGTACGAATTCCCGCTTGAACTAACCATCGTTGAAAAGCATAAACACGCTCATCACTGGGCGTGGTGTACTGTGTGCCTTGAAACGAATTAAACGGAATTAAATTGACTTTAACCGGCATGCTATTCAATAAACGAATTAAAGCTTTTGCATCTTCCGGACGATCATTCACCCCTTCTAATAACACATATTCAAACATTACATGACGGCGCGAACCTTTTGGAAAATAATCACGACACACGGACATTAATACTTCCAAGGGATATTTTTTATTCAGCGGTACTAATTCATTGCGAAGTGCATTCGTGGCTGCATGCAGTGAAACGGCTAACGAACATTCACTGTCTTTTTTTAATTGTTCCATTTGCGGAACCACACCTGCCGTACTTAATGTGACACGATATTTAGACAGTCCAAATGCAGAATCATCCATCATGACATTCATCGCCGCTACAACGGGATCATAATTTAACAGAGGCTCACCCATCCCCATCATAACCACGTTGGTGAGTTTTTCAGCAGGAGGAATTAATTGATGACGCGCTAACCACACTTGTCCAATAATTTCCGCAAACGTTAAATTGCGATTAAATCCTTCTTTGCCTGTCGCACAAAAACTGCAATTCAAAGCACAGCCTACTTGAGAAGACACACACAAGGTTCCGCGTTTATCATCGGGAATAAACACCATTTCAATGGCATTGCCTTCTGGCAGTGCTAATAACCATTTGCGTGTATTGCATTCCGCCACTTTTTCGGTAATGACTCTCGGCAATTCAAAGGTCATCGTTTCAGACAATTCTTGTCGAAGTGCAGCCGGCAAATCGGTCATGGCCTGAAAATCCGTCACACCGCGCTGATAAACCCATTTGATCCATTGTTGGGCGCGATAGCCCGGCAAGCCCCGCGCCTTACAGAACGCCTGAAGGGCGCGAGGGGTTTGATTGAAAAAATTAAACGCGGGTGTGGATGTCATCGGGTTTAAAGAAGAAAGCAATTTCTTCTTTCGCTGTTTCCGGCGCATCCGATCCATGCACGGCATTGGCATCGATGGAATCGGCAAAATCCGCCCGAATAGTGCCTGGCGCGGCCTTGGAAGGGTCCGTCGCCCCCATAATTTCACGGTTTTTAGCAATAGCAGCCTCGCCTTCTAAGACTTGGACCATCACAGGGCCGGAAATCATAAATTTCACTAAGTCATTATAAAAAGGACGATTTTGGTGAACCGCGTAGAAAGCTTTGGCTTGATTTTCACTTAAGTGCACCATTTTAGCTGCCACAATGATTAAACCACCTTTTTCAAAACGGTCATAGATTTTACCAATCACGTTTTTGACAACGGCATCGGGTTTTATAATGGAGAGAGTACGTTCAATAGCCATTCAAAGCTCCTCTATCGATTTTGTGGCGCGCATTGTACTCGAAATTGCTCTATGGCACCAGAGGAGGCTTGTGTGCTAGGATAACGCGCTTTAGAAAGCCACGAGGAATAGCCGATGAAACGATATGGGATAGGCGTATTGGCCTTAACATTCAGCTTGGGAACAGCCTTAGCCGCGGATCAAGATTTACAATCTCTCCAAAACCAAGTCACGATGGGCAAAACCCCTACCCCAGCGGCCAATCCTAATGCTCCTTTATTAATTCCTCCCCCACCGGCTTTAAAAGCGAAAAGTTATGTGGTGATGGACACGCTCTCCGGTATGGTCGTAGCAGAAAAAGAGATGAATACTGTCGTAGAGCCGGCCTCGTTAACGAAACTGATGACCCTCTACTTAACCTTCAGTGCACTCCATAGCGGACAAATTCATTTAAACGATCAAGTCCCCATCAGTGCACACGCGTGGAAAATGGATGGATCCCGCATGTTTGTGAAGGTAGGCAGTTTTGTGACGGTGGATGAATTAATTCGAGGCATTACGGTTGCCTCCGGCAACGATGCTACTGTCGCCTTAGCCGAATATATTGGCGGCACCGAAGAAACGTTTGCCCAATTGATGAATCAAACGGCCCAATCATTAGGCATGAAAAATACGCATTTTATGGATTCAACAGGCATGCCGAATGATCAACATTACACCACGGCCTATGATCTGGCATTACTAGCCCGCGCCCTCATCGAAAATTTTCCGCAGGAATATCATTATTTTTCTGAAAAATGGATTACTTATAACAACATTAAACAACCCAATCGCAATCGCTTACTGTGGCAAGATCCTTCCGTGGATGGATTAAAAACAGGGCACACCGATTCCGCGGGTTTTTGTTTAATTGCCTCTGCAAAACGCAACAATATGCGATTAATTTCCGTAATAATGAATACGCCCAATGAAAGCGAGCGTGCTATTGAAAGCGAAGCTTTGTTAAATTATGGTTTTCGTTTTTACACCACTAAATTAGTGTTTAACGGAATGAATCAACTCGTCACGCCTCGCGTATGGAAAGGCGCTTATAAAAAAGCTTCTTTAGGGCTGGCTAACAATATGTATGTCACCGTTCCGGTGGGTACGGATCAACAATTAAAAACGGTTGTTCAAATGATGCAACCATTAAAAGCACCTTTAATGAAAGGCCAAACCTACGGGCAAGTACTCGTCGAATTAAATGGAAAAATCGTTGGCCAAGCGCCATTGGTGGCATTAAGTGAAAACCCACAAGGAGGATGGTTACGACAAGGGTTTGACTCAATTGCTTTACTATTTAAGAAATAATTTATGAACATCCTTTATTTAAATGGTCAGTATCTGGAAAAATCTGCCGCCAGTATTTCTATCATGGATCGAGGATTTTTATATGGAGACGCCATTTACGAAGTGGTCGCCTTGTATCGCGATCAACCCATTCGCCTAGCAGAACATATCGAACGATTGAATAAAAGTTTAGAAGCCATTCGTATTTCTCATGCGCTCTCCACCCAAGAATGTGAAGTAATACTCGATACCCTGTTGGAAAAAAATGCCCCTCTTCCTGACAATTGTGGTTTATATATTCAAGTGAGTCGTGGTGTGCAAACTGTTCGAACAGCGGGTTTACCCACCGATGTCAAACCCACGGTACTGGCTTTTTTTACAGCGAGTGTGCAACCGGACAAACATGCGCTTCACCAAGGTTTCAAAGCCATTACGTTAGAAGATCCTCGTCGCCGTGATGGGTTTATTAAAATGGTAGGCCGACTTCCGGCGTTATTGGCCCATCAAATAGCCTTAGATCATGATGCGCTCGAAGCCATTTTAATTCGAGAGGGCTTAGTGATGGAAGGAACGAGTTCGAACGTATTTGTCATTAAAAATGATATTCTCTACACGCCCCCTCTTTATCCTTATATTTTAGGGGGTATTACACGCGATTTGATTCTGGATTTAGCACGCGAATTGGATATTCCCGCTGAGGAAAAAGATATTACAGAAACCGAATTAGAACAAGCCGATCATATTTGGATCACTAGTTCCACCCGCGAAATTGTGCCTATTGTAAAATTAAACGATCGCACGGTGGGAGAGGGTACCATCGGCGAATTGTGGTCTACCATGATGGATGCCTATCATAATTACAAGGAACAATTGGTCGGGGTGGAGTGATGGAACCTCCACTCAAAGGCCTGACCATTGTGAGGGATCTCGGTTTTAGGGAGTATGAAGAAACAGTCTCCGCCATGCGCACCTTTACGCGCAATCGTATTGAAACAACACCTGACGAATGTTGGTTATTAGAACATCCTCCTATTTTCACTCAAGGCATTGCAGGCCAAGACACGCATGTGCTCAATCCGCATGATATTCCCGTCATACAAACTGATCGCGGCGGCCAAGTGACGTATCACGGTCCTGGCCAATTAGTTATTTACGTATTATGCGATTTGAAACGCAAACAATGGGGTATTCGATCGCTGGTGAGCGCGCTGGAAAATACGGTCGTCAGTTATTTAAAACACCTCTCCATTGAAGCCGAAGCGGATTCCTGTCGACGGGGCGTGTATGTAAGCGGTAAAAAAATCTGTTCCATAGGTTTACGAGTGAGTCGCAGCGCCAGTTATCATGGCTTAGCACTCAACGTAGCAATGGATTTAACCCCTTTTTCCTACATCAATCCTTGTGGCTATGCGGGCTTAGAAATGACGCAGATTTGTGACTTCTCTCCTACCCTTACCGTCGAAGCAGTAAAATCTGCCATCATGCCCTACTTTTTTGAAAATTTGAGGTATAATGACCCCCATGAGCACCATTCAAGATCCCGCGTTGAAAAAGAAAGGACAAGACAAACTCTCCCGCATTCCTGTCAAAATTGAACAAGGGATCTCTGTTCTGAAAAAACCGGAATGGATTCGCATTAAATTAAGTACCGGTCAGGCGGTGCAGCAATTAAAAGCGAAACTTCGAGAAAATAAATTATTTACCGTGTGCGAAGAAGCGTCTTGCCCTAACTTAAACGAATGTTTTAGTCATGGGACTGCCACCTTTATGATTATGGGTGATAAATGCACGCGACGATGCACCTTTTGTGACGTCGGTCACGGGCGCCCTGATCCTTTGGATCCCAATGAGCCTGCTAACTTAGCCAAAACCATCCAAGACATGAATTTAAAATACGTCGTCATCACCTCTGTGGACCGTGATGATTTACGTGACGGTGGTGCGCAACATTTCACGGAATGCGTGAAAGCCGTGCGAGCCGCACAACCTAGTATCAAAATTGAAGTGTTAGTGCCCGATTTTCGTGGTCGAATGGAAAAAGCATTAGCGGCCATGCCCGATGGATTGCCGGATGTTTTCAACCACAATACGGAAACAGTACCGCGGTTGTATAAACAAGTAAGGCCTGGCTCAGATTACGCATGGTCTTTGCAGCTGCTAAAAGAATTTAAAGCGCAATTTCCCGGCATCCCCACCAAATCGGGTTTAATGTTGGGTTTAGGCGAAACGAATGAGGAAATTAAAGCGGTGTTGCGTGATTTACGCGCGCACGAGGTGGATATGTTAACGCTGGGACAATATTTACAGCCCAGCCGTTTTCACGCGCCCGTTACCCGTTACGTAACACCGCACGAATTTATAGAATTAGGCGATTATGCCAAATCCATTGGATTTACTTCTGTGGCGAGTGGACCGCTGGTACGTTCTTCCTATCATGCGGATCTGCAAGCAGCAGGAGAAAGGGTTTCATAGGACGAAACGATGAGCCATCATTTTCACGTATGGATAGAACAAGGGATTCGATTTCTACATGCTCACCCTTATTGGGGGATGGTCTTTGCGTTTTTAATCTCCTTTGGTGAATCGCTCCCCTTAATTGGCACCGTAATTCCTGGCTCGATTACCATGACAGCGGTAGGCGCTTTAATTGGATCCGGCATATTACCCGGATGGCCAACCATTTTTTGTGGTGTCATAGGCGCTTTTATCGGGGATTTATTAGGGTTTGAAATTGGTACGCGTTTTGGGAGCCGTTTAGAAAATATTTGGCCGTTTCGTAAGCATCGAAAATTGCTAACGGTTGGCCAAGATTTCTTTAACAAACACGGGGGGAAAAGCGTTATTATTGGTCGTTTTGTAGGGCCTGTACGTTCTGCTATTCCCATGATCGCAGGCATGATGAAATTAGCACTTCCACGATTTCTCTTGGCGGCTATTCCTTCGGCTATTTTGTGGGCCGTATTGTATATGCTGCCCGGTATTTTGATTGGAGCCTTATCGTTAGAATTTCCACCTGAAAAAGCCTCCAAATTTATTTTTGCAGGCCTCCTTATTATTGTAGTGCTTTGGTTTATTTTTTGGTTGATACAACGATTTTTTATTGCGTTATGCCGAAGCATCAATGAATTTACCGATTGGTTATGGAGCATATTAGTTGCACATAAGCCTTGGCGACCGTTCGTAAAAGCCATCACCAATAAAAGCCAACCCAGTGATCATCATCAACTCACTTTACTTATTTTCTCCGTATTATTTTTACTATTATTCAGTATATTATTCTGGAGTATTACCTCCAGCAGTTGGATAATAGACATTAATCGCCCTATTTTTTACTTACTCCAAAGTTTCCATACCCGATTTTTAAATGCCTTTTTTATCGTATGCACCTTGTTTGGGGATAAGTTTTTACTGTTAATTTATTCAGGCCTGATTGCCTTTTATTTGTTAGTCAAAAAACGTTATTTCACGCTTGGACATTGGATATTTATTGTGCTGGCATCGTTTGGATCCATTCATCTGTTAAAACATTTTTATTTTTCGCCGCGCCCTGAAGGTATTTTATTTGTCCAAACCAGCTCTTCCTTTCCCAGCGGACACACTTTATTAGCGCTGACGCTATTAGGCTTTACGGCCTTTCTAACAGCACAGCAATTATCTCAACCTAAACGGTATTTGCCTTATTTAGTGGTGAGCACATTAATCACGCTCATTGCCGTTTCTCGCTTGTATCTAGGCGCCCATTGGGTGACAGATGTAATGGGCTCTCTGCTATTAGGGGCTGGCATTTTATTAATTACCGTGGGTGTATATCGTCGTTCTACCGTAGAAACCTTACCGTGGGGTAGCTGGCTTTTGACCAGTTTAGGCGGATTGTTAGCCTTGTGGATTACCTTTGGATTTACGCAATTTAAAACAGAAATGCATAACGCGATTCCCTTTGAGCCAGAATATTACACGTCCATTCAAGCCTGGTGGGAAGTACCGCATCAATATACGCCTTTGTATCGCCCTAATCGTTTCGGTACTCCGATGCAACCTTTTAATGTGCAATGGGCAACCCCCTTGTTGGAAATTAAATCCACGCTTCAAGAACACGGGTGGCAAATACCAGCGGATCGGCAAGAACATTTAAAATCGGCGATTCAGCGTTTTACAAGCCCTAATGCAGCTCAACAACAGCCTATTTTGCCGTGGCTATACCAAGGGCGTCAGCCTATTTTATTTGCTTACAAAACTCTGCCTCATTCTTCCACTATTGTAGAATTGCGCTTATGGGATACACGTCTTCATTTTACAGATGCACGATTGCCGTTGTTTATCGGCATCGTTAATTATCACCGTCCAGAACGAAAACTATTAAGCTTTGATAAATCTTTTTTTATGCAATCTGATCAAGTGCACTCCGTTGAACAACTTGAAAAAATTCTATTTGGCTATACCTACAAAACTCTTAATATGCAAATTGAATACAGCGATCAACCTAATAAAATTAAGCCGTTGCACTGGAGTGGACAGGTATTATTGATTCAAACGGTGTAAATAAATTTAAATGGCTTCCAGCAATCGTTGATGTAAATTATCAAATCCTTTATTACTCATCACTAAAATATGATCGCCCGATTTTACATGAGATTTCAAGTAATCAATAATTTGAGCGACATCATCGTACATATGCGCGGGTTGTTGCATAGACTTCATGACTTCATCTAGCGACCATGAACCATGGGGATTTAACAACACCACTTCATCGGCTTTGGCTAATGCCCCCGGAATTTGATCCCGATGAGCTCCTTGCAACATGGTGTTGGAACCAAATTGTAAAACAGCAATCAACCGATCTTTACCCACCCGCGCTCGCAAACCGTTCAACGTATGTTCAATTGCGGTGGGGTGATGGGCAAAATCATCATACACGGTCACGCCTTTTTTTTGGCCTAACACTTCTAAACGGCGCTTTACACCGGGAAAACTATTTAAAGCCGAAATCGCTGTTTTAACGGGTACTTTCACATCAAAGCACGCTGCTAGCGCGGCCAATGCATTTTGCACATTGTGAAACCCACAGTGAGACCACTCAATACATCCCACTTTCTCTCCTGCATGCCATACGTCAAACGTGCTGCCATCCTGATTAATAGCTTTGGCTTGCCACTGTGCATCCTTCTCGAACGAAAAGCGAATTAAACGAGACCAACACCCTTTTTCCATAATATCGCGAACATTCGCATCCATATCATTCATCACTATCGCCCCATAACCTGGCACTGTGCGAACTAAATAATGAAATTGTTTTTTAATTTGATCTAAATCTTCGTAAATATCCCCGTGATCAAATTCTACATTGTTGATCACACAGGTACGTGGATGATAATGCAAAAACTTCGGCCGTTTATCAAAAAAAGCTGTGTCATATTCATCCGCTTCAATTACAAAATAAGGGGATTCGGTTAACCGAGCCGTTTGATCAAATCCTTTCGGTACGCCCCCAATTAAATAACTGGGATTTAAACCGGCTTTTTCCAGTATCCACGTAATCATAGTGGTAGTGGTGGTTTTTCCATGCGTGCCTGCCACGGCAATAACGTGTTTATTTTGTAATACGTGTTGATGTAAAAATTCAGGGCCTGAAGTAAAAGGAATATTATGATCTAACACATATTCAACCGCTTCATTGCCACGCGATAAAGCATTTCCCATGACGACTAAATTAGGGTGTGGCTGAAGGTGACGTGCTAAATAACCTTCTTGCAACGTAATACCCGCTGCTTCCAAAGCGTCTGACATGGGCGGGTAGACATTATAATCAGAACCGCTCACCGTATAGCCTAATCGGCGCGCAATCAACGCCAAGCCACCCATAAAAGTGCCACAGATACCCAGAATGTGAATAGAAGGAGAATGACTCATGCCCTGTATTATACATGGAATTTCTCATTCCCGTAGGGGCAGAGCGTGCTCTGCCCATCTTTCTTCATAATAAACCTTGCGCTACGTTCTTGGGCAGACCACGGTCTGCCCCTACGAAGAGGGTGGGGGGATTTATTTAATATTTTATTTAAACCAAAATATTATAGCGTAGGGGCAGAGCGTGCTCTGCCCTTCTTTCTTCATGATAAACCTTGCGCTGCGTTCTTGGGCAGACCACGGTCTGCCCCTACGGTTTTATGTTTTTTCAGTGTTAAAATTCAGGTCTTCGTTCAGGCGGAAGAGCAATCATTTGACTTGGCACATCAAATTGCTCCCGATCAGCTCGTGCATACGTTCGCGGCAGGATTCGATCACTCCTATCACAATGAGCTCTTGCCACGCTGTTTTGCACGTATCGATTTGCGGCATTCAAGGATTGTGTCATACGAGCCGCCTCGCGATGTACCTGGTGTTTAACCTGTACCATATCCCCCGCCCAATCCCCCGTTCGTTTGCCTCGACTACGTTCAATCGCTTTCACCACCCCTACCACCACTGCCGATAACACGACCATGCTAACCCCCAGGACAAGCGTCAACATAGCCACCTTTCCAAACTCTCCCGCGCCCAAGGTCGGCAGAAATCCGAAGGATAATACGCCCAGCTTTACCGCTGCCGCCGTTCCTAACAACGCCAAGCCCACCATTAATCTCGCCATATTAAATGCTCGGCTGCGTGTCATATTGGGATTGGGAGGAATAGCCAGCGATAACACCAAGCCCACACCGATGCCTAACAATCCTATTAACAGGGAATAGACCACACCGACATGAGCCAACATCCCTACCAATACACCCAAGCCTAATAGCACCACCAATCGAGGGTGTTTCATCACAGTCGCTGTATTATTAAAAATCCACTCCGTAACGGTTTTAAAAAAGGTCCGCACCACACGACCCACCAGTTTTAAGGCACGCGTGATGACATGCGTTAAACGCAATAACAACCAAGCCAAACCATATACTAATTCTTCGAACGGTTTTGCAATAAACGTTTTTCCATAGATGGCACCCAGTATCCATCCTATCGGTGTTAAAAGAAGGGCGAATCGAAGAGCCCAGGAACTCGTGCGTAATATCAAATCAAACGTACGGCCCACAATACTGCGTTCACCCGTTTCGCTGGCTAATCCTTCATAAGCAACGGCACTGCCTTTTGCTACAGCAAAAGCACCCATAAAAAAGGGCACCGTTCCTTTATCATCCGACACTTCTGGAATATTTGCCGGTAGTGCGGCTAATAATTCCCCAAACCCTAACGCAGCGCCTAAACCTACCATCACCGGCGCAGGATTATCGCGCGTATACGCAATAATGTGGCCCAGTAACGCATTATTACCATCGGTTAAACCTTCCAACGTTAATAACATTTCTTTGAAATTCATAAAGGCAGCAGAGACAAAGCGAGAAGCTTCTTTTCGCGCCATCACGCGTGCGGTGGACGCACTCCATTCGGTGAAAAATTTTAATTGTTTAGATAATTTTAAAAAGGCTTTAGGATGTATGGCCGCAAATCCACACGCTAAATAAATGGCAGAGGCATATAAGGCAATGGATGGGCTGGATTCGTAATACAGTTGTAGAAAATCAATAAAATTTTCACCCCCCGACATAATGGCTGACAAGACATCATCCGGTTTAAAAGCTTCTAAACGATACGGAGGGCGTGCTAATGCAATACCGCCCTCTCCTCGTTGCCTCAAAATCAGTTGGCGAATAGTTTCATTCAAATGCAGGCCATTGGCTCCTGCTTGTTGTTCAAATTTACAATAGGCTTGTCGTATCAAACAGATTAATTCTTCACGCTGCTCTTGGTCACCCCATCGTCTCACATCCGATACTTCTGCGGGTCTTAACAAACCCGTAGGGGCTTTTTCTAGAGCGGGGGCAGCAGCGGGAGCAGCAGCCCCTGCAGCAGCGGCTCCAGGCACTTCACCTCGTGCAGCAGCCGCAGCGTTAGGAACAGTAAACCAAGCAGCCCAATCTTCCACAAAC
>DATDVD010000144.1:0-2691 GCA_035290065.1 Coxiellaceae bacterium
CATAATACCGTAACCCTATTACCACCGTGCCTAGCACGATGAAAATGCTTATCACCCAAGCTATGGTTTCTGCCGGATGTCGAGACCAGGTTAATAATTGGTAGCACATCACAGACAATCCATAGGCTAACCAGGTGCTCCACAGCACTGAAAACCACGCCCATCGACGGTTCACTTCCCGTCGCATGACGGCTACCGTCGAAATACACGGAAAATAAAGCAGCACAAATAATAAGTACGCAAACGCTTCGGCTTTTCCTCCAAATCGCGTATACATCACACCATATACTGCTTGATTTAACGTGGCCGGCGCTTCATTGGCTAACACCGGATTTAATAATGCTTCTTTAAAATGAGAAAAATTATCGGGCACAGATTGCAAGGCTTCTATTAATCCTTCCCGCACCGAAAACGATTGAGAGGGATTTATTTCTAAATGCGCGGCTTGTGAATACACACTGTTGAGCGTCCCAATCACCACTTCTTTGGCTAACACGCCGGTCACTAAACCGACGGTGGCAGGCCAATTATCCGCTTGAATACCCATGGGTTTAAAAATAGGCGTCACTGTTTTACCCACCGCCGCTAATAAAGTGGGTGCAGTGGGTTGAGACGTTGATAAATGCCCCGTGGTCGTAATCGCATTTAACACGCCTAACACCATGCAAACTGGAATAATCACGGATCCTGCCCGTTTTACAAAACTTTTAACCCGTTGAAAAGTTTGACGCACCAGGATGCGCAGAAGTGGCCAATGATACGGCGGCAGTTCCATTAGAAACGGAGAAGCTTCTCCTTTTAAAAGTGTTTTTCTCAATATAAAACCCGTCGCCAATGCAATTAAAATACCGATCATATATAAAAGAAAAATAATATTTTGCCCACCGTGAGGAAAAAAAGCCGCAGCAAAGACGGCAAAAATCGCTAATCGCGCACCGCACGACATAAACGGCATCATCATCACGGTCAAAATTCGATCGCGCGGATTGGATAATGTGCGCGCTGCCATAACCGCAGGTACATTACACCCAAAACCCATAATCATCGGCACAAACGATTGCCCCGGCAATCCCACACTTTGCATAAAACGATCCATAACAAAGGCCCCTCGCGCCATATACCCCGAATCTTCTAGCAAGGAGAGAAAAAAATACATGCCTGCAATCACCGGAATAAACGTTAATGTCGTGTTAATTCCCTTCCCAATACCGTTTGCTAAAAATGCAATCATCCAAACGGGGGCATGCCATAGTTGTAATTGATGGGCAAGGCCTGTGACAAATAAGGTGTTAGAGCCGATATTAAATAAATTTTGAAAAGCACCTCCCACATTAATGGCAAATAAAAACATGACATACATCATGGCAAAGAAAAAAGGAATGCCGATAAAACGGTTTAATACGATTTTATCAATCCATTCGGTGATGGTTTTTTGTGTTTTGCTTTGAAAGCGAACGACATCTTTTATAACGGAAGCAATAAAGCCATAGCGTGCATCGGCTAGTAAAATATCGGCTTCTTCTCCCCAGGTTTTTTCAAATGCGCGTACTTGTTCGCGCGCAAATTCCCATTCTTGTGGCGTTACATAAGCCTGCGCTAATAAATCCCCTTCTAATAATCGTAATGCCAACCATTCTGTTATTCTTTCAGCTGTAGGGGCAGACCGTGGTCTGCCCGTCCGTTCCTCTAACCTTTGTGCTGCGTACCCGGGCAGACCACGGTCTGCCCCTACGAGGATTTGTATTGCTTGTTGTAAGGGGTGTGGCCACTTAAAAGGAATCGTGGATTGAAAGGGGGTATGTGTGTGATACCGAATGGCTTCTTTTAATTGAGTTAAACCTTGTTTTTTAGAGGCCACTAAGGGAATGACTGGGCATTGCAATCGCTCGCTTAAGCCTTGTACATCAATTACCATCTGACGCCGCTTGGCCAAATCCATCATATTCAGCGCAATAATGATGGGTAATCCCATTTCTAATAATTGCACTGTTAAATAAAGATGGCGTTCCAAATGCGCTGCATCGATAACATTCACAATTAAATGAGCTTCACGCGAGAGTAAATAGCGACAGGCAATTGATTCATCCAAGGACGCTTGCTCGGAGACAACACTCAGTGAGTAAGTACCTGGCAAATCCACCACATCAAACAATTCAGCGCCCATATCGGCGCGACCCGTTTTTTTCTCTACGGTGACGCCCGGCCAATTGCCAACACGTTGAGAAGAACCTGTTAAGGCGTTAAATAAAACGGTTTTGCCACAATTAGGATTACCGGCTAGTGCGATGGTGTAGGTCATGTGAATTCCGCGCCACCTTTAACGCGTTGGCTTCGCGCTTACGTAAAGAAAATAAACATCCT
The DNA here is from genome assembly GCA_035290065.1 of Coxiellaceae bacterium. GTDB lineage: Bacteria > Pseudomonadota > Gammaproteobacteria > Coxiellales > Coxiellaceae > DATDVD01. The sequence continues at coordinate 2,362 of DATDVD010000144.1, forward strand.
CGCACTTCTAATTCGAGAGGATCGCCGAGCGGGGCTTTACGAATCAATCGAATGGGCGTATGGGGCGTGAGGCCCATGGCGAGTAATTTCCGCCGATGGGGCAAAAACCCCGGCCGAAACCCCACAATAAAAGCTTCCTCGCCTATTTTTAAGTCTGTCAGTGTTAATTCCTCATCCGATTCCATAAAACTCCTCTCACTCGCTTGACGCTCTTGATGCTCTTGATGTCCTCGATATCCTCGATATCCTTGATGTCCTCGATGTCCTCGATGTCCTCGATATCCTCGATATCCTCGATATCCTCGATATCCTCGATATCCAACCTCTTAA
>DATDVD010000145.1:0-2093 GCA_035290065.1 Coxiellaceae bacterium
AGTACGTTTGTAGTGCTTTCGACGGATTTGCCTTCCTTAAGCGAATGTGAATCGTTAAAAGCGGGCTTTGCGAGCAATGAAGCGTCCTGCAGCGATAGAACTTTTGAATTGAAAGTCGGAACGATCGTAGGCTCTTAGTTAGTCGTAGGGGCAGACCGTGGTCTGCCCATCCTCACGATAAACCTTGTACTATGTTCCCGGGCAGACCACGGTCTGCCCCTACAATTTTTATAATATATACCTATGAAATTTATTTCTCGCCTTCTACAACGCGGTATCAGCCTTTTGGAAGTCATGCTCTCTTTATCCATCATTGCTATTGTACTGGTGATGGCTACGCGTTATTTCCACGTCGCGTCTGACGGACAATCGATGAATCAAGTGCGGGAACAAATCGGGGCAGTGATTACAGCGCTTCAAAATTATAATCCCGGAAGCGATGATTTTACGGCCTTAGGGTCGGATGGAACGACCGTGTTGTATGAAGCAGGATTCTTAGCCCAATCCAGCGATTTAGTGGTGACAGGCTCTGGCGAATCAACCATGGCTGTGTTGAAAAACCCCTGGGGCAGTGTGATTAGCATTACAGGCAATGTAAATGGTGCTATTGTTGCCACCACATTTCCTCGTGCCAGCTTCTGTACGGAGGTGGCAGCGAATTTTGAAGGGGCCACATGCAGCACCGGGACGAATTTTTCTTTAACCATTCGTTAACCTCCCCAAACTGTCGCGGACGACACGCGGGTTTCACCTTACTGGAATCCTTGTTAGTCGCCGCCCTTATCGCTGTTCTTTTCCTGGCCAGTTTTGCGCGCTATCATCAGTATCACTCGGAGGCCCAATTAACGGCTATTCAAAACAATGTGAGCATTATGATGGAAGCACTGAATCGTTTTTATCGCGCACAAGAATGCCAAACACCCGCCGGTGTTTTTCCGTATGTGGATGAAGATCTCTTCGCTCGCATGAAAGAAGGCGATTATTTGAAAAGCACAGAACTTAAACCCACCTCCTTAGTCACGGCGTATGAAGCGCGTGTTACCGATACGGGGCAATTGACCAAAAAAGACAAACACATTTACCAACTGAATATCATTGCTCATTTTGCGAATAATCAATTGCTCGGTGCGTATCAAAAAGCCCTCAATGCCGGAGAAGAAAATACGCTGGACCAAACATTAACGTGGTTTAAATTGCCGAGCCGCATTACCTCTTCTCATGATAATTGGATGTTAAATGCTAACGGCGACCTGTTTAAACAGCAAGAGACGTATGACAATGACTCGCAATGTTATTAAAACAGCAGGCTTTACCTTAATCGAATTAATGTTGGTCATTGCGATCATGGCGTTAATCACCTCGTTTGGGGTCATGATGGTTCGAAAACACGCAGAGTCGGAACGACTCAATAAAACAGCCCTGCAAATGCAAGGTATTTTACAAGCGGCGATGGCCTATGATGTGGATCAAGACGATTGGCCGGATGAATTACCGTGCGATGGCAGTGGAACCGTGACCGATTTATTTTTGCAATACTTACCGAATCAAACGGTACAAAGTAATTTTGGTGGCAATTATTGTTGGGGAACTAATGCCTCACACAAATTGTTTTGGGTGGCTTTAAAATTTCCTGGAACGGATCGACTGATGGTAGAGCGAATTGCCGCTCAATTGCCTAATGCCTATGCCGTTACCGATCCTGACACCAATAATCCTAAAAATGATTTGTGTGAAACGGATAGCTCAGATTGTTATGTGCGAGCGGAAATTGCGCAACCCGGCATTACCAGCAATCAGCAAGCAGGTCATATTGTAGGCAGTGGTGATTGCAAACCTATCAGTGGCACGCAACCCGGTTCTTCCGAAGGCACTCAATGTGTACAAGGGAGTGTGGACAGTAATTTGGATCAAGTATATGCCATCGATTTTAGCTGCCAGCCCGGCGAACAAGGGGGTTTAATCGTGATGCCTAATTTTTTAAAAATGCCAAAAGTGGATATCAATCGCAGTTTAAGTAATTCGATGGGTGAATACTCGATTGCCACCAACAGTTGTATCAGCGCCACGGGTGGAAATACGAGTTGCACGATTAG
>DATDVD010000146.1:0-4362 GCA_035290065.1 Coxiellaceae bacterium
TCCCGCTCACCGGTTGCGCATAATTGATGAATAATGCGGCTGATGGCTTGATCAATAGCGTCCATATCGACCGGTCGTTTTTCCAGCGCATGTAAAATGCCGGAACGCAATTTACCTTCATCGAAAGAAACGCGCGAGCCATCTCGCTTAATAATGCGGGGAAGATTTAATTCCGCGCGTTCAAAAGTGTTAAACCGTTCACTGCACTGAATACATTCACGTCGTCTTCGGACTTGTGAGCCGTCTTCGCTTAAGCGAGAATCGATTACTTTTGTTTCTTCAGCATGGCAAAATGGGCAGAACATTTTTTTCCCTCAGGAGCAAGTTCATGCTTTGGTCGGGCAGACCGTGGTCTGCCCGTCCGAAATCTAAACCTTGTGCTACATTCCTGGGCAGAGCACGCTCTGCCCCTACGATGGCAAACACGGAGGGGCTAAGCATAACGTCACACCTTTGCCTATCCCCTCTTCCTCGTAGGGGCAGACCGTGGTCTGCCCGTACGAAATCTAAACCTTGTGCTGCGGTTCCTGGGCAGAGCACGCTCTGCCCCTACGGTTTATTGATATTGATAGACGGGAAAACGTTGGCACAAGGCTTTGACGTTTTTCGCTACGTTTTCAATAACCGACTCATTCTGGCTCTCATCTAATACATCACACATCCACTGGGCCACTTGCTCCATCTCAGCGGTTTTAAAACCACGCGTCGTGGAAGCCGGTGTGCCAATGCGCAAACCACTGGTGATAAACGGTGAACGAGTCTCACCGGGCACACTGTTTTTATTCGTGGTAATATTCGCTCGGCCTAAAGCTATTTCAGCGTCTTTTCCCGTGAGCTCTCGACCGGTTAAATCAATTAAGAACATATGATTGTGCGTACCACCGGAAATAATATTATATCCCCGCGATTTCACCCCAGCGACCATCGCTTGTGCATTTTTAAGAATTTGAGCTTGATAGATTTTAAAACCTGGCTGCAATGCTTCTTGAAAAGCCACCGCTTTTGCAGCAATCACATGCATTAAAGGCCCCCCTTGGCTGGCAGGAAAAATCGCACTGTTTAATTTTTTTTCTAAGTCAGAATTGGCTTTTGCCAGAATTAAACCGCCGCGTGGCCCTCGCAAGGTTTTATGCGTGGTAGAGGTGGTGACATCCGCAATGGATACGGGCGAAGGATAAAGACCGGTTGCCACTAAACCTGCCACATGCGCGATATCAGCCATTAAATAAGCACCCACGGAATCAGCAATTTTGCGAAAACGTTCCCAATTAATTAGGCCGGAATAAGCAGAAAACCCCGTGACAATCACTTTTGGGCGATGTTCTTTGGCTAAAGCTTCCGCTTGTTCATAATTAATTTCACCGCTGGCGGTTACTCCATATTGTATGGCGTGATAGAATTTTCCCGAAGAACTGACTTTGGCGCCATGCGTTAAATGTCCGCCTTCCGATAAACTCATGCCTAGCAACGTATCTCCCGGCTCCAACATTGCCATATAGGCCGCAGCATTCGCTTGCGAGCCAGAATGTGGTTGAACATTCGCATAATCGGCTCCAAATAGTTTTTTCACGCGCTCAATCGCCAAATTTTCTGCTACATCTACATACTCACAGCCGCCATAATAGCGTTTGCCTGGATATCCTTCCGCATATTTATTGGTAAGCACAGAGCCCTGCATCATCAAAACGCGGGGCGAGACGTAATTTTCAGAAGCAATCAGTTCAATGTGATCTTCTTGGCGTTGTTCTTCGTGTTTAACCGCTTGCCAAAGTTCCGGGTCGAAAGCCTGTAAATCCAAATTAAAGCTATACATAACTTGCCATTGTAGGAGGGGGGGCCTACTTTGTAAATGCCGAAATTCACCTAGACTGGGGAATATTTATCTGGCTAACTGAGGAGCAGCTACTACAGGCTCCCCTACAGGCTCCACATTCAATACCTGGAGTATATATTCTTTCTCTATGTCGCGTTGTGGAAATGCAAGGAGAAACAGGGCCTTGTCCGCACAGGCCTGTTGCAACAGGCGAAGGCGAGAATAAAATAAGGGTGCCTTAGAATAAGCCACCTCTAAATGGTCCAACATATTGGCACATTCCATATTTCTATGCGTTTTGATTTCTCGATTGAGAGTACATAAAGAAGCGATATGTACAGCACGTTCTTCAGTGGTAGGCTTATTTTGTATAACCTGGATTAAAAGTAGTATGAGAAATACCGTTACTATACTACAAAGAGCCATTCCCACCAGATCGTTTTTTGTTATCTCTAGAATAATTCCTATAATAAATCCCATAATCGCCATCATACTTAGCACTTGCAAACTCGGAGAGGGAGGATTTTTTTTATCCTGTAGTTTTTGAATCATTTGTTCAAAGGCTAAGTGATAGGAAAGGGCTTCTGATAGAACAGCTGCATAAAAAGCCAATAAAAAAAGGCGTTGTTCTTGCGGGTTCTCTGAGTAAGACACTGGCAATGATGAATCAACACCTTTCATAATATTTCTTGCATGAGTTTTAATTTTCTGAATATCAGAATCTTCTAATGGTTCTACTTCCATCCATAACCGATCTTGCAAAGCTTCCAATTGTTTGAAGGATAATACATCAACAGCCATACGTGTTTCCTTTTATTGAATAAACACCATCCTCATTTCTAACCATTTTACGCTGTATATTGTTACACATGCAACGAGCTGCATAAAAAAGTTATACAAACCGTAGGGGCAGAGCGTGCTCTGCCCTCCGTGCAATATTGAAATCTTGCGCTGTATTTCCGGGCAGACCACGGTCTGCCCCTACGGGGTAGGAATGCATTGCTTGATTATTTACTTGGCTTGAAAATCGTAGGGGCAGAGCGTGCTCTGCCCTTGCGGGGTTTAAATCCTGTGCAAAGTTTAAATCGAGCGCAGAGTTTTCGGGTAGGCCGCGGTTACGGGGATTAATGGAGTAATTCCATGGCGGCGTGTAAGTATTTCACACCATGCACTGTCATCCCGCTGATGGGTTGTTTAGGCACGTTAGCAAACGGAACGATGGCTGTTTTAAATCCGTGTTTTGCGGCTTCTCGTAAACGTTCAGGCCCACCGGGAACGGGGCGAATTTCTCCGGATAAGCCAATTTCACCAAAGATAACTAACTGTTCAGGCAATGGTTTGTTGCGAAGACTCGACAATACCGCTATTAACAGCGCCAAATCCGCTCCCGTTTCAATCACTTTTAAACCCCCGACCACATTCGCAAAAATATCTTGATTATAGGTCGCGACACCCCCATGACGATGCAATACAGCTAATAACATAGCTAAACGATTATGTTCCAACCCCACCGTCACACGGCGAGGATTAGTGAGATGGCTTTCATCCACTAATGCTTGCACTTCCACTAATAAGGGACGAGAACCTTCCCATGTCACCATCGTTGCACTGCCTGCTACGGCTTGTTCATAATGCGATAAAAAAATGGCGGATGGATTATTCACCTGTTTTAAACCCCCATCCGTCATCGCAAATACGCCTAATTCATTAACAGCACCAAAACGATTTTTCACCGCACGCACCACGCGATAACGTCCCCCGCGCTCACCTTCAAAATATAAAACTGTATCGACCATATGCTCTAACACACGCGGGCCGGCTAACGTGCCTTCTTTCGTAACATGTCCTACCAAAAATAATGCTATACCCTGATGTTTGGCAAATTGCACCAAACGTGCCGCACTTTCTCGTACTTGGCTCACACTGCCTGGCGCAGAAGCAACCTGCTCCGTATAAATTGTTTGAATAGAATCAATCACCATGACGGGCGGTTTTTCGCGTTCAGCAATGGCAATAATGCGTTCCACATTGGTTTCGGATAACAGCTGCAACGCATCGGCTTTTAAATGCAATCGTTTGGCGCGCATGGCCACTTGTTGAAGGGATTCTTCACCGGTGACGTATAAGGGTTTTTCGTGTTCCGCTAAATGGGCTAACACCTGCAATAACAGCGTGGATTTTCCGATACCCGGATCACCCCCAATTAACACTACCGAATCCGCGACTAAACCGCCACCCAACACATGATCAAATTCGGATAAACCCGTCAATATCCTCGATTGTTTTTCCAAGGATACTTCGGCCAATCGCGTTAAAATAGCCTGAGCGCCCGCGTAACCGCGTGTTTCAACATGATGAGAAGAAGGTTTGATGTTAACGTCTTCGACCAGCGTATTCCATTTTCCGCAGTCTGTACATTGTCCCTGCCATTTGGGAAATTGTGCGCCACAATGCTGGCACTCGAAAATAACTTTGGTTTTGGCCATAGGCCTTACTTTAAACTAAATCCTCTTAAAAACCAAAATCTAGAAGGGGAGGAGGCTCTTCGT
>DATDVD010000147.1:0-9843 GCA_035290065.1 Coxiellaceae bacterium
AAACTGTTCAAACGGGTGTAGCGGTTGTGTTGCCTTGGCACGGTGAAAAGGAGAAAGCGCGCGTTGAACGTTTGGCGGCAGGTATCGAAGGTGCGCAGGTTCTTCCGCCGTTAAATTTATCCTCGTATTTGCCATTAATGCAGCAAGCGCAGGCAATTGTCAGTGGTGATACGGGCTTGGGCCATTTAGCGGCGAGTTTGAATAGGCCATTGATTACTTTATACGGCCCCACGGATCCGAATTTGGTGGGTGTGGTAGGGCCTAATAGTGTGTGTCTTTCGGCTTCTTTTGAATGTTTGAAGTGTTATAAAAAAATGTGTCGTTATGAACATGCGCCGCATACGGAAGCTGTGTGCATGCAGCGATTATTGCCTGAGCAGGTATGGGAAGTGTTGGAGAAAAAATTAAGCAATGCTCGAGCAAAAACATTTACGTTTTCTGGAGAAGAATAAATTTTACCTGGATTTTCGGCTTACCTCCATCCAGGTTACTTTTTATAATTCTTCGCGTAAGGGCGATGTTTCATGAGTAAGGCCGAGATTTAATTCGGAATCTACGCCTTTCACAAACGCGTTTAAGAAAGAGGGCCTGGGCGAAAAGTTTTTATATTGCGTTACATTATAATCGGATTTTAGTACCTCCCAGACATTTGCTATGCCATCGGCAATACCCAATTCAACCGCACGGTCACCAATCCAGAAATCGCCAGAGAATAATTCACTGGGGTTTCCGCGCAATTTATTTTTTCGGCCTTGTACGACATCATTAATAAAGTGTTGGTGTACGTCGTCTAAAACAGTTCTCATTTTTGCGACATCGGCAGGATTTAACGGTTCAAAGGGATCCATGCGAGCTTTATTTTTACCGGCAGTAAATAAACGTCGTGTGACGCCTATTTTTTTGAGGGTGTCTTCAAATCCAAACCCACTCATGATCACACCGATAGAGCCGGTTAAGGTATCTTCGTTCACATAAATTTTATCTGCAGCCGTAGCCACTAAATAAGCACCCGATGCTAACGCATCACTGGCGACGACGGTCACTTTTTTCTTGGGATATTTGTTTTTTAAATAAAGAATTTTGTCGTGAATAATAGAGGCCTGTACGGGAGAGCCGCCCGGCGAATTAATGGCTAATACCACCCCTTTCGATTGCTTATCGGCAAAAGCGCGTGTTAATAACGGAACCACTTTGTTGGCGGAGAAGGATTTATCCTCGGCAATTTCTCCGTTTAATCGAACTAGGGATACATAGGGTTTTTTAGGATTAAAGCCTGGTTCATCCGCATCTTGCTGAGAGGGGGAAACCAACAAAAAAGTATACAACAGGGCGAAGAGCACCATGATAAAGAATCGAATATTGCGCCATCGTCGATCTCGTTTCCGGTCTAAAATTAATGCATCGACTAATTCGTTATTTAAGGACTCTGCCATACGGATGCTCCTGGTGAAAGTGAAATAATTATAGCATACATTTTGATAAGATCTCAGGCATCGAGGTGGCTGATGGCAATAAATTGCTCAACGGTTAAATTTTCAGGGCGCAGCATAGGATCAATATCCAATGTACGCAGCGCTTCCGGTGTCACAAAGGATTTTAATGCATTGGTTAATGTTTTTCGCCGTTTCGTAAAGGCTGACGTGACTAGGTGTTTAAATCGCTCAAAATTTTTGACAGGAATAGGCTGTTTCACGGGCGTCAAGCGTACAAAGGCAGAATAGACACTGGGCATTGGATAAAAAGCAGTGGGGGGCACTTCAAAACACGGTTCTACCTGACAAAAATATTGCGTCATAACGCTAAGCCGCCCATAGGTTTTATTCCCCGGAGAAGCTGCTAAACGTTCTACTACTTCTTTTTGTAAGAGAAAATGAAAATCCTGCACGTGTTCTATTTGAGCAAATAAATGAAACAGCAAAGGCGTAGAGATATTGTAAGGTAAATTGCCCACCACACGGTAAGAAGGGAAAGAGGCAGGTAACTGAAATGTTAAAGCATCTTGCTCGAGCAGTGTAAGATTCTGAACGTGGGCGAATTTTTCTTTTAACAGTTTAACGAGATCGCGATCAATTTCTACTCCTGTTAAATGGGCACAGTGGGGCAATAATAATTCGGTTAAAGCGCCTTTGCCGGGGCCAATTTCAATCACGTGATCGTTTTCGCGAGGGGAAATGGTTTCTACCATATGCGCTAACACAAAGGCATCGTGCAGAAAATTTTGGCCGAATCGTTTTCGCGGGTGATGTTGATCCATATCCGTAGTATACCGTATTCAGCGAATTAATTGCTGAGCTAGACGAGTGGCGGCTTCAAAACTGCTGCTGTGAATGCGTCTTGTTCCCGCCAAGGACAAAGCTGTTCCATGATCCACCGATGTTCGAATAAACGGCAAGCCTAGTGTGACATTCACCGTTTCTCCAAATCCCCGGTGTTTAATGACGGGTAATCCTTGATCATGATACAACGCCAACACCACATCCAATGTATTTAATATATGAGGAGTGAAAGCGGTATCTGCCGGCAATGGCCCTACCGTTTGAATGCCTTCTTCGCGCAGTTTTTTTAGAGTGGGTTCAATGATGTTAACTTCTTCGTCGCCGATATGGCCTCCTTCGCCGGCATGCGGATTTAAACCACACACACCGATTCTCGGTGTGTGGATAGAAAAGGTGTGTTGTAAATCGTGATGAAGTATGCGAAGTGTTTCAATGATATTTTTTTCGTTCACATGATTAGCTACTTCTCGCAATGGAATGTGTGTGGTCAATAAGGCTATTTTTAATGATCCATCCATCAACATCATGACGGTTTTAAGGGAATGAGTTTTCTGCGCGATATAGTCAGTGTGGCCAGTAAATCCAATACCCGCTTCATTAATAATGCCTTTGTGCACGGGGCCTGTAACCCACGCATCGAAGCGGTGTTCTAAACAGCCTTCAATGGCTTTATCCAGTGTCTCTAACACATACTGTGCATTGTGAGGTGTTAAGTGGCCGGGAATAACGGGTTGAGCCGTGGGAATGTGTTGCACAGTAATAGAAGAAGGAAGGGCCACCTTTAATTGGTCCGCGCGTTCGCGGAAGGCATTGGCATCTGCGATCACCGTGTAGTGCACGCCTTTTTTTTCAACCGCGGGCAACCCCGTTAATACTACATCGAATCCAATACCAGCCGGCTCTCCCGGTGTAATCACAATGTTCATGGAGTAACTATTTTTATATAAGCGCTTCCCTGCATTTTTTGAAGCCATGTATCGAGTTTTTCATTCATGGCTTTTCGATACAGCATCATACGCACTTCGGATTGGGTAATGGGCTCATACGAGGCATTTTTCACGCCTTTCAATTGCAAAATATGAAAACCATTGGGGGTTCGAATGGGTTGAGTGACGCTGCCTACTTTCATGTTCATTAAAATGGGCACATACAATTCAGGCAATTCACCCAATTTTTGCCAGCCTAAATCACCGCCGCTTAATGCAGTACTTCCACTGGATTCTTTCGCAGCAATTTTTTGGAAATCTTCGCCTGATTGCAATTCTTTTGCTACGGCATTGGCATGGGTTTCGGTTTCTGCTAATTGTTGAGTCGTAGGCGTTTCGGGCAATGGAATAACAATATCGGCAATATGATATTCCGTCGTGGCCATTTGTTGCATTTGATAACGTTTATATGCAGCATTTACGTCTTGTTCTGTAATCGTGATATCTCGGCCAACCGCTTCTTGTTGTAGTTTCATTAACAACAATTCTGTTTTAATTTTTTCTTGATAGAGGGCAAAAGAAACCCCTTCTTTTTGCAAAGCTTCTTTCAATTGATCGAGAGTAAGTTTTTGCTCGCTGGCCATACGTTGAATGGCTTCATTTATTTCGCTCGATGTCACTTGAATACCGACGCGAGTGGCAATTTGAATTTGCAATTTTACTCGTATTAATTGTTGAAGCACTTGTTGTCGCAATTGCTCATCGGTGGGAGCTTCAATATGGTTATGGGCAAGCTGAATTTTTGCTTGTTCAACCGAATTATCGAGCTCGGATTCGGTAATGACTTCATCGTTTATAATCACGGCGATTTGATCCACCGTTTGTCGACTGGATGGAGAAGAAGAAACCGGCTCAGCATAGACGAATGTGCTAATCATTAAAATAAAGAGTATGCAGAGTATATTTTTTACCATAACGCCCTCGCGGTGGAATCACCTCGGAATGCTCACGTTTGACCTAATACCGGGGGTTAATATAGCCGGGTAAGGTTTGCGATAACAGCCCAGAGGCGCTATGGTTACCGATACTGCCTAGTCCTGTCAATGCAAATTCTAAAGAATAGATCGTTTGATATTGGTTATGATTGTTTTCATTGATACCCAAGAAGCTACGGCTGGTAATGAATCGCAGTGCCCATCCACAGGTTTCGTATTCTAGTCCAGCGTATAAATTTTGGGGGTGACGGTCATTGAGATTGTATTCTGCGTAGGCGAGGCCATTCCAGCGATACCCCAAAGGCCAAGCAAAGCCGGCATGCACGGTTTCATATTTTGAGGAACCTTCTTCATCGTCATTGGTCTGAATAAATTGAAACCCGGTGTCAAATATATGCGTATGTTGGTATTCGTATTTAAAACTAAAACCCGCATTATCAACCCGTTTCTTTTCGCCATCATAGGCGCCCGTTGCAATAATGTTCCATAACGGGGTAGGGTTGTATGTTAATTCACCCACCACTGGGGAGAAATGAATATTTTGAGCGGCACAGCCGGCTTGTATGCACACTTTAGGTGGTGTGAAATAATCGGCTATTCCGATATCGGCACTTAATTTTTGTTCGCCCGTTTCACTGCTTAAGAGACGGGAACGTAATCCTAAACTTAATTGATTAGCATTTTGCAATCGATCAAATCCTGTAAAACGATTCACGCCAAATAATTGGTCATACGTGAGGGGTAATTGCTCGGTGTCGAAATTGGGTAGGTTACTTTGATTCGTATAAGGAACCAATAAATAGAACACATGGGGTTCTAATGTTTGTGTAAACAAATGCTGGCCCCAATGCATTAAGCGTGAGAAATAAAGCCCGCTGTCTACATTTAAAATAGGTAAATTACGGTCCATCGTTGAGGACATGCCAGGCTGTAGATTTTCTAATGAATAACCCGTCGTGTCCCATTGCAATTGAGGGGTCACATGAAAAGCGGCCCATGTTAAAGGCAAGCTGATGCCAGGGCGTACGTGCACCCGTTGGCCCGTGGCTTTGTTGGGGAAAATATCACTGTGATAATCAAAATTAACGGCTTGTGCGCCTACGCCTAAATCCAATCCACCCATAAGATCGGGATAATCGCCATTAATATCGAATTCCGGTAAGCGTTGATATTGATCCTCAGCAGGATTATTGGCTTGTGTAATGGGATGCAACGTTTCATAGGCACGCGCTAATAAAACAGCTTGCCAATGTTCACCCGTATATTTCACATTAAATTCATTTAATAGTTGGTTGGAAGTGACATCGTTCGTGAAAGGTGAGCCAAGATCTTGAAAATAATAGTCATCGGAAACATAATTCACAATGAATTGACTGCTTAAAGCAGACGTCCAATGACTTTCTTGTTTTCCAAAAATATGCCCACGATTATTGCTTTCTTTTCGAATGTCCTCTAAGAAGGGGTGAAATTCATTATCGTCCGGATAAGTATTTAGCACCGTTTGGCGAAATGTATTAAATTGACGATCCTCTGGAAGATAACCGCCGTTAAAAGTTCCTTGGTGATCTTTGGTAAGAAAACGAAATTCATCAGCCCATAAGACGCCGCGTTTTTCCATCCAGCGCGGTGTAATCGTTGTGTCATAATTAGGGGCAATATTCCAATAAAAAGGCACTTTAATATCCAATCCGTTGTTGGAAGTAATGCCCGCCATCGGCACTAAAAAGCCGGTTTGTCGTTCATGCGTAATCGGAAAACTAAAAAGAGGCGCGTAAAATAGCGGCACATGTTTAAACGTCAGCCAGGCATTATAAGCTTTTCCCCAGCCCGTATTTCGATTAAGCACAATTTTTTTCGCATGCAGTTTCCACGCGGGATTGATAGGGGAGGCATTGGAATACGTGCCGTTATGAATCGTGATGACGCCTGCTCCATCACGTTCAATGTTTTCACCTTCTCCCCAGCTGTCGACGGAGTATTGTTGTAAGCCGCGGTGGTATAAATGATACACGCCCTTCGGCATGGTTAATGTATTGGTTTGCAAATCCAACAAGGCTTGTGGAGCTACGAATATTCGTCCCGGTTGTTGGTAGCGCACATGCCCCACAAATTCGAGGCTTGAAATTTTATGAGTTTCAGAATCCCGATAAATATAAAGGGTATCGGCTTTCAAAATACGCCCCGGTTGTGTAACCGTTACACCACCGCTTAATACGGTTCGTCCTTTTTGATTTAAGTCGACAGGGCCGTTGGAATGAATTTGGGTAGAGACAGCACCTGACTGACCTGCAGTAACCTCTTGTATCAAGGTGGTAGGTTCTTTAAAGTAGCCTCCACATAGGTGAGCGGGGTCTTGGCTTGGCACCCAATCTAAAAGGTTGGCAGTGCTGTTAGGATCGATTCCATTTTGTTTAAAATTCGCCCACGCATGAGTGCTTAAGGCTATACTGAGAATAAAAATAATTGATTTTCTCATGCTGCAAATCCCTTTCCGTGCATGATGGTACCGGAATCGGGCGTGAGGATCTATACTTATTCGATTAAAATAGGAACTCCAATGCGCTTTGATATTGTTTCTGATGCTCGATTGAATGATGCGCTCCAATGGATTCATCAAAATGGTTTCTCCATTGAGCGTGTCGAACCTATTACGGGAGATGCCAGCACACGTCGCTATTTTCGATTATTTCAAGCAGACCAGCCGTGGGTATTAATGGATATGCCAGACGAGCCGGAAGCGTTTGCAGCCTTTGTGGCTATTGCAAAAGAATTGCATCAGCATCACCTCCAAGTCCCCGCCATTATCGCCTCTAGTCCAGAAAAAGGATTTGCGCTATTAAGTGATTTGGGTAACGATCTTTTGCAAAATGCATTAAGTGCCGACAATGCGGATACACTGTATCGAACGGCGATGGATGATTTAGTGCGGCTTGACACTATTCCCTCCATTCCTAATCATACGCTGCCCCCTTTTGGTGAAAAACGATACCGAGATGAAATGAATCTTTTTATTCAGTGGTATTTGCAAACCCATTTAAATTATTCGCCCACGGAACAAGAATCTGCTTTATTGTCGACGCTTTTTGATCAATTAATTGCTTCCGCTAACAGCCAAGTACAAGTGTGCGTACATCGCGATTATCACTCGCGCAATTTATTGCGATTACCCAATAATTCTGTGGGTATTCTGGATTTTCAAGATGCGGTGATAGGGCCTATCACCTATGACGTAATGTCATTATTGCGCGATTGTTATATTGATTGGCCGGAATCTAACATTTATACCTGGCTCCGTTATTTTTATGAAAAGCTTTTAGCCAACTATGTATTGCCATCCACGGTGGATTTTAAAACATTTGAACGATGGTTTGATTGGGCCACTTTGCAACGCAATTTAAAATGCATCGGTCTTTTCCCTCGTTTAAAGTATCGTGATCATAAACTCAATTATATGCAATACCTCCCACGCATTTTTAATTACGCCTTATATGTCACCGATAAATATCCTGAATGGCACGATGTTAAACGCTTTTTGGAAAAGGTACGGCCATGAAAGCCATATTATTAGCAGCCGGTTTAGGGAAACGCATGCGTCCTCTCACGGACGTAACGCCCAAACCCCTTTTAAAATTAGGTTCCCGCGCACTGATTGAATATGCATTAGAAAAATTAGCTCGCGCGGATATTCGTGACGTGATCATTAATGTGCACCATTTGGGTGATCGTATTATGGAAACGTTAGGCAATGGTCATCGTTATGGCATTAATATTTCTTATTCACAAGAAAAAGAACGGCTTGAAACCGCAGGCGGTATTCATCGCGTTCTGCCTTTTTTTGAAGGGAAACCGTTTATAGTAATGAGCGCGGATATTTGGACAGATTACGATTTAAATCAGCTTCTCCAAACGTTGCCCTTCGATGCGCATTTGGTAATGGTGAATAATCCCCCGTTTCATCCCGAAGGCGATTATGGATTAGATAAAAACCATACGCTTACCTTGTCTGCGCCAAAGTTAACGTATGCCAATATCAGTGTGCTACACCCGAGAATTTTCGATTCGTTTGAAGGAGGTTATGCCCGTTTAGCGCCCTTCCTAGACAAAGCGATTAAAGCAGGCCGAGTAACGGGCGAACATTACACCGGCCGTTGGGAAAATCTCACCTCACCGGATCAACTCGTGGCCTTAAATCAACAATGGTTTAAGGCGTAAGAATTTTTTTGATCCATTCGGCGATATCCACGATTTCCTCGTAACACACTTCATGGCTCATAGCATATTCGTGCCACTCGACATTATATCCATACGTTTTTAAATGTTCTTCACTCATTTCACCAAACGGAATGGGCAATATGACATCGTGAATACCGTGCGCCATAAAAATAGGAATGGATTGATTGGCAGAAGAACGTTCGTGGCTCAATGGTTTGGCAGCCGGTAAAAACGTAGAAAGAGCCAGAATGCCTCCCAAGCGCTTTGCATACCGCAGTCCAGTAAACAAAGCGATGGCGCCCCCTTGCGAAAAACCGGCCAAAATAATACGCGCGGGTGCAATCCCTTGGTCTATTTGCGCTTGAATAAGAGACTCTATCTATGCTTGAGACGCTCGCATACCCTCTACATCTTCGTGATCAAACCGCTCCAAACTATAAATATCAAACCAAGACGGCATCGGTATGCCATCATTGAGCGTCACCGGTTGAATAGGGGCTTGTGGAAAAATGAAGCGAATTCTCAAGCTTTCCGGCAATCGCAATTCCGGAACAATGGGTTCAAAATCATGGGCATCGGCGCCTAATCCGTGCATCCAAATAATGGCAGCGTCAGGGGTATTTTGTGGTTCTATGATGATCATTGTGGTAGATTGGGCATAAAAATGGGGATTGTACCGAATGCAAACCAGAAAACCAATCATTCTGCTCAGTGGTGCCCTGATGTGGGTACTTATTCTAACCGGTTGCGGTATTAAAGGCCCCCTTTATTTGCCCGATAATAAACCTTCCTCTGCTGAGACCGCATCACCGTGAACACCTTGACGTTTACCAAAATGCAAAGTCTAGGGAATGACTTTATCCTCGTAGATGCCCTGGAAAAACCCTGGACATTAATGCGGGAGGCGATTGCCACGATAGCGCATCGCCAGTACGGCATTGGTTTTGATCAACTGCTTTTATTAGAACCGCCAGAACAACCCGAATGCGATGCCCATTTTCGAATTTTTAATGCAGATGGTTCAGAAGCAGAACAGTGTGGCAATGGAGCACGAGCGGTCGCTTTATGGATGCGTGATCGAAAAGGAGCGCGTGAGGTCGTACGATTTTCGATGATTCAAGGCCGCCGCTTGGAGTGTTATCTTTTGCGCGATAATCAAGTGGCCGTTTCTTTTAGTCCGCCCATTTTTCTTCCCAGTGAGGCGCCGATGCTGGGGGCTGTAAATCTCGGCAATCCTCACGCCGTATTTTTAGTGGACCACTGGCCACTTCTAGGAATGGATAAAGAAAAAATAAAATGGGCCAACCAACAACCCCAATTTCCTAACGGTGTGAACGTAGGCTTTATGCAGATTTTAAATTCCTCTCATATTCGCCTCCAAGTGATTGAGCGAGGCTCTGGGCTCACGTTAGCGTGTGGCAGTGGGGCTTGTGC
>DATDVD010000148.1:0-6158 GCA_035290065.1 Coxiellaceae bacterium
CAGAAGCGTACTTAAAAGATCGGGATGTCTATGTCTCTCATTTGCGCGTGGGTGCTGATGAACGTTATTTTCTGCCAGTTGAAGTGATCACCGAAACCGCGTGGCACAATTTGTTTGCTAAACACTTATTTATTACGCCGGTGGGCGAATACACTCGGGGAAAAGCGCCGTGGACTATTTTAAGCACGCCGAATCTGCATACGGATCCTGCGGTAGATGGAGTGAATAGCGATGGCGTTGTAGCGCTTAATTTTTCCGAGCGAAAAATTCTAATTATAGGGATTTCGTATGCAGGCGAAATGAAGAAAGCCATGTTCTCAGCGCTGAATTATTTATTACCGGCGGAGGATGTATTGCCGATGCATTGTTCGGCTAATGCGGGGGAAAATGGTGATACGGCGTTATTTTTTGGATTATCCGGCACAGGAAAAACCACCCTTTCTTCCGATCCTAAACGGTATTTAATTGGGGATGATGAACACGGTTGGAGCCGAGACGAAATTTTTAACTTTGAAGGCGGTTGTTATGCCAAATGCATCGATCTTTCTCCTGAAAAAGAGCCGGTGATTTTTAAAGCGATTCGTTATGGTGCGATCATGGAAAATGTCGTGCTGGAACCTAAAACAAAAAAACCGCTTTTTTCCGATGATTCCTTAACTCAAAATTCACGCGCTGCTTATCCGCGGGAGCATATTGAAAAACGCGTGATGGAAAATGTAGGGCGCCCTCCTCATTGTGTGATTTTTCTCACCTGTGATTTATATGGCGTCTTACCCCCCGTAGCCTTGCTGACGCGAGAGCAAGCGGCTTATTATTTTTTAAGTGGTTATACCGCTAAGGTGGGAAGTACGGAAATAGGGTCATCCAGTAGTGTAGAACCTGTATTTAGCACGTGTTTTGGCGCGCCTTTCTTTCCCCGACCTGCGAACGTATATGCGAATTTGTTAATGAAACGCATTAATGAAACGGGCGCGAATGTTTATTTAGTCAATACCGGATGGACGGGCGGGCCTTATGGAGAAGGAGGTTATCGGTTTGATATCCCAGTTACCCGCACGGTGATTGATGCGATTTTAGATGGTTCTATTCAAACCATGCCGACGGATCGATTGCCGTATTTTAATATTAAGATTCCGACACAATTGCATGATGTGGATCCGCAATTGTTAGATCCACGTAAAAATTGGAAAGCAGCAGGAAGTTTTGATGAAAAAGCCAAACAATTAGTGGCTTTATTTACCAAAAATTTTACGCGTTTTAAGGTGGATCAGGCGATTCGAGACGCTGGGCCTTCCGAATGACGCACCCTACCATTGCTTTTTTAGGAGCTGGTCATCTGGGTAAAAGCATGATGGCAGGACTTTTAGCGAATGGGTATAAACCAGAAAAGTTGTGGGCCACCACACACTCGGAAAATTCTCGACAACACGTCACACAAGAGTTTTCGGGTGTTCATGTAACGACCGATAATCATGACGCTGTTTTGCACGCCGATGTCGTAGTGTTAAGTGTGTTGCCCAAGCAAGTAAAATCCTTACTGGAATCCTTACAAATCCGTTTTCACCAGCAAAAACCGCTGATTATTTCCGTCGCGGCAGGGGTCACGGTGGAATATATCGAACGCTGGTTAGGGGGACACTTTCCGATTGTGTTGGCTATGCCTAATATGCCTAGCCAATTGCGGGTAGGGGCTACGGGTTTGTATGCCAATTCGGCGGTGAATGAGGCTCAAAAAAAAATTGCGGCTTCTTTATTTGAGGGATTGGGCTTAGTGGTGTGGGTGACAGTGCCTGAGGGAATTAACCAAGTGCTGGCTATTTCCGGTTCTGGCCCCGCTTATTTTTTTCGCTTTATGGAATGCATGCAAAAAACAGCTGAAAAAATGGGATTAAACAGGGAAACGGCCCGACAATTAGCGGCTCAAACAGCTTTGGGTGCCGCTAAAATGGTATTAGAAACGAATGAATCACTGGCAGCCTTATGGCACTCCGTTGCAGTTCCGGGGGGTACCACGGAAGCGGCTTTACAGGTATTTAATCAAGCTAATTTAGAAGACGTGGTTGCGAGAGCGATGGAAGCTGCCTATAATCGCTCAAAAGCTATTTCTCAATCCTTAGGTGAGCCGACCCATTCATGAATCAAGTATTATCCTCTGTTATTAGTTTTGTATTCGATACCTATATTTTTATGATGGTATTGCAAATGATATTGGAATCCCAGCGCATGGGGTTTCATCACAATTTAATTTTAGATTCGGTGGGGAAATATACACGTCCGTTGGTAAAACCTTTTTATCGATGGATAAAACCCCCGGCTAACGGTGGCATTGATTATGCCTTTGTGATTGCCCTGGTATTGCTCGAATGCGTACAATTAATTTTGTTGGCGTGGTTAAAGAATGGATCGTTTCCCAATCTTGTAGGCATCGGGGTATGGGCGTTTGGAAACCTTGGCAATAAATTTATTAATCTTTATTTCTTTATCGTGTTAATTGCAGCGGTTATTGACTGGTTTCCCCCAATAGCAAAACACCCTTTAGCAGGGCTAGTCCAGTCCTTAGCGCGTCCTTTATTAAAGCCTGTAATGGGTTTAATTCCGAAAATAAATCGGTATGATGTATCGCCATTGGTGATATTAGTCGTGTTAAAATTACTCTCCTTTCTCATTTTTGACACACTGATTGCCAATGGCATGCGTTTAGCCAGTTAATAAAGAGGAAACATCATGAGCCAATATATCCTTGAAAGCACCGATGAAAATTTTGAAGCCGATGTACTGCAAGCTGAAGAACCTGTGTTAGTGGATTTTTGGGCACCCTGGTGTGGCCCTTGCAAAGCTATTGCGCCGGTATTGGAAGAAATAGCCCAGGAATATCAGTCTAAATTAAAAGTAGTAAAAATGAATGTCGATAAAAACCAGAGCACGCCGGCCAAATACGGTGTACGAGGTATTCCAACCTTGTTAATCATTAAGAATGGTGATGTGGTAGCCACACAAGTGGGTGCCGTGGGTAAATCCGATTTGAATGCGTTTGTGGAGGAGCATATCTAGCTTGCATTTTAGTAGTCCTACCACTACAATGGCACCGATAATTCTTATGGGTACTCCATAATCATCCCAAGTGATATCCCTACCGACAGAGATTCAACAATTTCGATTTTCATTGCATTTTTTCAAGTGAGGTTTGAATGAACTTAACAGAGCTAAGGCTAAAGTCTCCCCAAGAGGTGGTCGATATTGCGGAGAAAATGGGTATTGAGAATGCGGCGAGAAGTCGCAAGCAAGACATTATTTTCTCCATTCTGAAGGAATTGGCTAAGAAAGGGGAAAATATTTTCGGGGATGGGGTGGTTGAAATCCTGCCGGATGGGTTTGGTTTTTTACGGTCAGCGGATGGCTCGTATTTGGCAGGCCCCGCGGATATTTACGTTTCCCCCAGCCAAATTCGGCGTTTTGGGTTACGAACAGGGGATACGGTCACCGGAAAAATTCGGCCTCCTAAAGAAGCCTCCGAGCGTTATTTTGCGCTGCTTCAAGTGGACACGCTTAACGATGATAAACCGGAAAATGTTAAGAGCAAAATTCTCTTTGAAAACCTCACGCCATTATTTCCGAATGAACGATTGCGGTTAGAAATTGGTAGTGGCAGTACGGAAGATATTACGGCGCGTATTATCGATTTAGTGTCACCGATTGGTAAAGGGCAACGGGGTTTGATTGTATCGCCCCCTAAAGCCGGTAAAACCATGATGATGCAAAATATCGCGCATTCCATCACGCACAATCATCCAGAATGCGTGTTAATTGTATTGTTAATTGATGAACGGCCGGAAGAAGTAACCGAAATGGCGCGTTCGGTGAAAGGCGAAGTGGTAGCTTCCACCTTTGACGAGCCGGCTTCTCGCCACGTGCAAGTAGCAGAAATGGTCGTGGAAAAAGCGAAGCGATTAGTGGAACACAAAAAAGACGTGGTTATTTTATTGGATTCGATTACCCGCTTAGGCCGTGCGTATAACACGGTAATTCCTGCTTCCGGTAAAGTATTAACGGGGGGTGTGGATGCCAATGCCCTGCACCGTCCTAAACGTTTCTTTGGCGCTGCGCGTAATGTGGAAGAGGGAGGCAGTTTAACTATTATTGCTACCGCTCTCGTCGACACGGGTTCTAAAATGGATGACGTGATTTACGAAGAATTTAAAAGCACCGGTAATATGGAAATTCATTTAGATCGTCGGATTGCGGAAAAACGTGTGTTTCCTGCCATTGATATTAATCGCTCCGGTACTCGTCGCGAAGAATTAATCACGAAGCAAGATGAGCTCCAAAAAATGTGGATTCTTCGAAAAATTCT
Source organism: Coxiellaceae bacterium (assembly GCA_035290065.1). Lineage (GTDB taxonomy): Bacteria > Pseudomonadota > Gammaproteobacteria > Coxiellales > Coxiellaceae > DATDVD01. The sequence goes on from DATDVD010000148.1 coordinate 4,352, forward strand.
ACATCCGATGGATGAATTAGCGGCGAGCGAATTTTTAATTGACCGATTAAGATTAACCAAAACCAATAAAGAATTCTTTAGCTCCATGAAAGGAGACTAAAAAGCTTGAAAAAAATAGTTCAAGGAATAGGGCTATGGGTAGGCTGGAGTCAATTTGCGATTTCAGCTTCTTTAGCGCCCTGTTCGACTCTCCTCGATAAATCCTTATGTGCTGAAATTGGCCAAATGGTAATAGTGGGATTTGGAGGGTTGAACCAAGATGAAACAGGAAAAATTCTTTGGCAAGATTCTACTAACACACACTTTACCGCGAATTCTATTATTGCCCACCACATTGTCGAGCAACACATCGGAGGTGTAATTTTATTTTCCCAATCGTATCGCAATACTAAAACGGGTGAATTTATCCGCGATCGTAATGTGCAAAATCCCGAACAAGTGGCGGAACTTAATAACGCCTTGCAACAATTCAATACCACCGTGAGACAAGAGCAACATCTTTTGCCCTTGCCTTTATTTATCGGCATTGATCAAGAAGGGGGACATGCGGACCGATTGCCAGCGACTCAAGGATTCCCCCTGCGAACGCTAATACCGCAGGCGTTTGGTGCGGAAGAAAAAATAGCCGGCGATGAGCCGGCACTCAAACAAACAGCACTCAAAAAAACGTATGAATATGCGCACCAATTAGCCCTCGAATTAAAAAACGCTCATTTTAACCTCAATTTTGCTCCGGTTATGGATGTGAATGTGAACCCGCTCAATCCTATTATTGGAGGGTTAGGCCGCAGTTTTTCTTCAGATCCGGCTATTGTAGTGGATCAAGCTCAGCAATTTATTCGCGCCTTTCAGGAAGAAAATATTATTCCCGTATTAAAACATTTTCCAGGCCATGGCAGCTCCCAGGCGGATACTCATCTAAATTTAGTGGATGTGACAAAAACTTACCAAAAAGACCAAGAACTTTATCCGTATGCCACATTGTTTGCGGCTCATTATTCCGGCATGGTGATGACGACTCACGTGATTAATGGCCAAATTGATCAGCATGCGTGTAAAAAAGGGTTGAAAGAAGATCCGGCCACGTGGTGCCCCGGAACATTATCGTATGCAACGCTCACCGAATTATTGCGCCACCAACTGAAATTTGAGGGCGTTATTGTATCGGATGATATGACGATGGGGGCTATTACGCTGGAATATCCTTTAATTTCAGCGATTGAAAAATCGGTCAATGCGGGTGTTGATTTATTTATTATGGCAAATAATGATCACGATTATACCGACGACTTTATTGATACCCTGGCTTATTTGGTAAAAGTAGGGAAAATAAAGCCCGAGCGAATTCACGAGGCGTATCGACGTATTGTTCAGTTAAAACATCATGCGCTAAACAACGAGTTCACCCGCCGCTGATTGATTCATGGGCAGCATAATCGTTACGCCTTTTTCTTGCAGTAATTGGCTTTTATCGGGTTGATGATGGATATTGGCCCATACTTGCTGCATATATTCCCGTTCTTTTAGCCGATTAATGTATCTATCAAGATGTGTGCCAGCTAGGCCAAACGTGGCGGAAACTAAATAGCGTTGGGTGTTACACGTAGCTTGTAAAAATGACGGTAGAATTTGAGCCAGTCGTTTTGAAATAGTAATGCGGGGGTGTATGCCACGTAAATAGCGCCCCATGCCCGCATGAGCCGTGCGAAGATTCCAAATAAGCATATCGCCCACCTCGTTGCCCATATACCGATTACAATGATTTAAATTACCCCAAATTTCTTCTTTAAGAATTTCGAGTTTTAGA
>DATDVD010000149.1:0-7195 GCA_035290065.1 Coxiellaceae bacterium
ATTTTTAGCGTGAGGGTCTTCTTCTTCCACTTTCCAATCCACCGGCTGCTGCTAAGCTCGCTTTGGGGGGTTGACCCGATCTTGCCAAGGCAGCAGCTATGTCCGCAGGATCCCACGAAAGGGGAGGAGCTGATGCCCCTCCTGGGGTGAGAGCAGAGGGTGGCCCTGAAAGAGGAGGAGCTGATGCTCTTGGACCCGCGCCAGAGGGTGGCCCTCCAGGAGGAGCTTTTTTGTTCCTTAATATTTTCTGAACTCTCGCAGATAATCCACTCAATCTCCCTAGTTCTGAACGAGGGGCCGAAGCTGCTGCTGCCCTGGAAGCTCCTCCTGGTGCTGCTGCCGCACTTGCCTCAGGCCACTCTCGACACGACAATATCATTGCCGCTACCATCGTTAATGCTAAACAACCCACCAATGGGCCGCTAACATAAAAAATCGCATGAACTAACCCTTTCTCAGCCAGCATCGTGATATTGAACGCTTGAAATATAGAATGCCATGGCATAACCGTTATACTTAAACCAATACTGGCCCCTAAACCTGCTAGCACCCCTACCCCTATTAAAATTCGGCGTAAAAAAGGATAGTTATATTCTAAAATCGTATTACTAGCCCATCGATATATCCCTGTGATTAAAAAAGCAGCCACCACGCCTAGAAGAATAGAAACGGGTAGTATGCCTTTACCCGTCATATGAGGGCCCCAAGGAATAAAAACATCAAAGGCCACAGCGGCCACCGCCGTTAAAGTAAAAAACATTATCCACAAAGCAAAGGCACTGGTTCTTTGAATGATTGGAAGTTTGCTCGTTTCATAGCCCATAAAATCACCCTATTATTTTTTATACTTTCTCTACAATAACGCTAATAATAAAAAATATCCAGACCGTGATTTCACTAAGAGCGTCCCTTAAGGTTCTCTTAAGGAAAATGCGGTTTTCGAAGGAGAATTATTTTAGCAATTCGCGACTCATCAGCGGTTGATGGCCTAAATGTTCGTGCAAGGCTTGGCGCATTAAGCGTTTAATGATTTTCAACGAATCCTCTATAAAAACACCTTGGCCTAATGCTAAGAGTATTTTACCCGGATAATCGTGCTCCTGTGCCTCTTCCACTCGCACAAAATCACGCCCTGAAAAATAGCGATAAAAAGCGGTCGGTTCGATGGAACGGCCCTCCGCATCCTCGCGCAAATTTAACCCATAGCCCAACTCATCCAATAAATGTTTTTCAAATAAACGCAAGCCAGGCTCAATCGTCTCTTGCGAAGCTGATAAATGGAGTAACGTTTGCTGATAATAGTGAAATAAATCCGAATGCGCATCGTGGGGCTGCAGCAGTTTTAACAGCAATTCGTTTAAGTAAAAAGCACATAACAACGCTTTTCCTGCTAAAGATACAGACAAAGGCTGCAATTCGACATACCCTAAGTGTTTTAATTCACCACGGCCTGACCACGACACTAACAGAGGAGTAAATAATTCTAATTGGCTGCGATAGCGCGATTTGGGCCCCCGTGCGCTTTTAGCCACTACGGCCACTCGTCCATGCCTTTCACTAAATAATTCTAAAATAAAACTGGTATTACGATACGGCCGGCGGTGGAGAATAAACACTTTTTCCTTATCCACTCGCTCCATTAACGATCATAACCTAATTGACTAATTAAAGACGGATTATCCGACCAACCGCTTTTTACTTTTACCCACAATTGGAGAAAAATTTTCTGGCCTAATAATTTTTCAAGTTCTTTGCGTGCATCCGTGCCAATGCGTTTTAATTTTTCTCCTTTTTCTCCAATCATAATAGCTTTCTGGCCGTCTTTTTCCACCCAAATTACTGCACTGATCCGCAATAAAGAGCCATCTTGTTCAAACTGTTCGATCATAATGTTTGTCGAATAAGGTACTTCTTCGCCCGTTTGCCGCATCACTTTTTCGCGAATAATTTCCGATGCTAAAAAACGTTCGTCACGATCCGTCATTTGATGGGGCTCATATAAGAAGGGGCCTTCTGGCATCAACGTTAGCAGCATTTTTTCCAAGACCTCTAATTGCGTGTGATTTTTCGCGGAAATAGGAATAATAGCTTTAAAGGAAAATTTTTCCTGTAAAGATTGAATAAACGGCAATAAGGTTTCTCGAAGCTTTATTTTATCTATTTTATTGACCACCAAAATCACCGGCGCTTGAGTATTTCTTAATAACTTTAATACCGCCTCATCTCGCTTATTCCAATACAGGGCTTCAATCACAAATAAAATGGCATCCACGTCTTTTAGCGCAATTTTTACATTTTTATTCATCACGCGATTAAGGGCTCGTTTAAATCCCAACTGAAAGCCTGGTGTATCCACAAAAATCATTTGCGTACTTTCAACGGTTTTAATACCTAATAAACGATGACGAGTGGTTTGAGGTTTGCGAGACGTAATACTGACTTTTCGACCTAACAACGCATTGAGTAATGTTGATTTCCCCACATTGGGTTGCCCAATAATGCTAATAAAACCTGCGTGAGTAGAGGAAGTCATGATGTTCGCTTGCCTTTTAATAATGCCAAGTACTGCAGCGCGGCTAATTGTTCCGCCTTACGCCGCGTTCGGCCTTCTGCTTCTGTCCTATAGTCTAACCCTTCAATTCGGCAAATCACATGAAAATTTTGATCATGGGCCTTTCCGGTAATACACGTTACCTCATAGTCAGGTAAAGCAAGGTGGTTTGCTTGTGTCCATTCTTGTAATTCGGATTTAGCATCTTTCGGTGGTTTTAAAGCAGATAAATTATCCAGTAAAGGTTTTAACCATTTGAGAATACATTCTTGAACTTTTTCACTGCCACCATCCAAATAAACCGCTCCCATAATCGCTTCCATCGCATCAGCCAAAATAGAGTCACGTAAAGGATGTCCATTTCGTAACTCACCCACGCCTAATCGCATATAATCAGGCAACGATAATGCTTTAGCCACCGTTGCTAAACTATCGCCATTAACCACAGAAGCCCGCATACGGCTTAATTCGCCCTCCATTAAATTAGGGAAACGGGTAAACAAATACTCTGCGATGACAAAATTTAAAATAGCATCACCCAAAAATTCAAGACGTTCATTACTTTGAGTTTCAAGGCTGCGATGCGATAACGCGCATTCCAACAAACGAAGGTCTTTAAAAGGATAACCCATCTTATTCATTAAGGGTTTTAAGGGCATTAATGAATCACCTTCCCAATACGGTGCCATTGAATCGCTTTATAGACAGGCTGATCCGAATTCCAACTCATCCAAATAACGTAGGCTTTGCCAATCAGATTGCGATCTGGCACAAATCCCCAGGAACGAGAATCATCGCTATCATCGCGATTATCACCCATCATAAAATATTCATCACTCGGCACTTTGATATCAAAGTCTTCGGTTTGACCTCCAACACTGCGAATATAAATTTTATGTTTAAGGCCCATTAAATTTTCTTCTTTCACTTCTACCGGAAATTGATAGCCCCCTGGCTCCACATCATAAGCATAATCTAAAAAGGTTTGTTCTATTTTTTGACCGTTGATATAAAGCATTTTATTTTTATAAACGATATGGTCTCCGGGTAATCCAATCACTCGTTTTACAAAAATCACGCTGGGTTTTACGGGCCAACGAAACAACGCAATATCACCGCGGTGAGGATTACCGATAGCAATAATTTTTTGATTCCAAACAGGGAAACGCAATCCATAAGAAAACTCACTCACCGCGATAAAATCGCCCGGCATAATCGTAGGCTCTAAGGAACCCGTTGGCACACGATAGGGTTGAACAATAAAGGAACGAATTAACCATACAGCGAGCAATACAGGAAAAAAGGAGCGAGCGTAATCCGCAATAACGGGAATTTTTATAACTCCTCGTTCTTTTCGCTTTTTTTCAAAAAATAGTTTATCGAGTAACGCAATTATTCCGCTTAAAAAAGTAGCTAATGTTAGAAAAAATGCGAAATCGATAATCATAACGTTTGCCCTTTCATTTATTCGTTTTGGTAGGGGCAGATCGTGCTCTGCCCTTTCCCCATCCTAAATCTTGTGCTGCGGTTCCGGGCAGAGCACGCTCTGCCCCTACAATTCGTAATTATTCTTTATCTGCCTTCAACACTGCTAAAAACGCTTCTTGGGGAATGGACACGCTTCCCACATTTTTCATGCGTTTTTTTCCAGCCTTTTGTTTCTCCAATAATTTTCGTTTTCGGCTAACATCACCGCCATAACATTTTGCGGTAACATTTTTACGCAATGCTTTCACCGTTTCTCGAGCAATAATCTTGCCTCCAATCGCCGCTTGAATCGCTACCTCAAACATCTGCCTTGGAATCAATTCTTTTAATTTTGTTGCCAAAGATCGGCCTCGCTGTTGCGAGACGGAACGATGCACAATCGCTGCCAACGCATCCACTTTATCTCCATTAATTAAAATATCCACTTTTGCCAAATCCGCCGGTTGAAAATGATGGAAACTATAATCAAGCGACGCATACCCTTGGCTTAACGATTTCAACCGATCAAAAAAATCCAACACCACTTCGCTTAAGGGGATTTCATAGGTCAAATTCACTTGTTGTCCCACGTATTGCATTCTTTTTTGAATACCGCGTTTTTCGACACACATTTTAATAATCGAACCCAAATAATCAGGCGGCGTTAAAATATTCACTTCTGCCACAGGCTCACGAAATTCTTGCACACGGCTGATGTCCGGTAAACTGCTAGGATTATCCACGCGAATCAGTTCGTTATTTTTTAATAAAATTTCGTACACTACCGTCGGCGCGGTAGTAATCAAATCCATATCGTATTCGCGCTCCAATCGCTCTTGCACAATTTCCATATGCAAAAGCCCCAGAAAACCGCAGCGAAAGCCCAAACCCAATGCATCGGAATTTTCAGGCTCGTAAAATAAGGCCGCATCATTTAAACGCAATTTTGCCAATGCCTCGCGAAAAGCTTCATAGTCTTCTGCACTGACAGGAAACATGCCCGCATACACTTGCGGCTTCACCATTTTAAAACCAGGCAATGTTTTATCAGCAGGACGATGAGCGTGGGTTAATGTATCCCCTACCGGCGCACCAAAAATATCCTTAATGCCTGCCACTACAAATCCCACTTCACCGCTTTTTAAAGATTCTTGCGGCGTACGTTTTGGCGTAAATGTTCCAACCATGTCGACAGCATAATCTTTTCCCGTCGACATCACGCGAATTTTATCTTTCTTTTTTAATTCGCCGTTTTTAATGCGCACCAGCGAAACAACGCCTAAATAACTATCAAACCATGAATCAATAATCAGCGCTTGCAAAGGCCCGTCAATATCACCTTGGGGCGACGGCACCCGTTTCACCAATGCTTCCAATAATTCCGGTATTCCATCGCCTTGCTTGGCACTGACTGGAATCGCCTCACTGGCATCAATACCAATCACTTCTTCAATTTCTTGCTTAGCCCGTTCCCCATCAAACTGCGGTAAATCTTTTTTATTTAAAACGGGAATAACTTCCAACCCTTGATCAATCGCGGTGTAACACGTTGCCACGGTTTGCGCCTCTACGCCTTGCGCACCATCGACTACCAATAAAGCCCCTTCACACGCCGCTAACGATCGTGACACTTCGTAGGAAAAATCCACATGTCCGGGTGTATCAATAAAATTCAGTTGATAGGTTTTTCCATTGTGTGCTTGGTAATGGAGTGTGACGCTTTGCGCTTTAATGGTAATTCCCCGCTCACGTTCAATATCCATCGAATCTAACACCTGCTCTTTCATCTCGCGTGGATCCAATCCCCCGCAAATTTGAATCAAACGATCCGCCAAGGTGGATTTACCATGGTCAATGTGAGCAATAATAGAAAAATTACGAATGAGGGATAAGTCGTGACTCATAAGGGCGGCATTGTAACAGGAAGAATAGATCTTATACAGTTAATCCAATTGCGCATTAATTCAAAGCATTATTCATGTAATTTCTTAAATCAACTTCCACCTCTTGACGTATTTCCGCTGCCTCAGCAGGCGATACCGGCGGTATTCCTCGTATGTACATAAACTCTCCATAAAGGGTGCTATAGGCTTCAAATTCAGCACTCCTTCGAGGGGCATAGGTATAACGTGCACCCGCTTCATCCCGTCGTTCTACCAACGGCACTGTAATTAATCTCTGATACTCGTCTTGTTCCTCGGGCGTTCCTTCTCTCAATATCAATTCCCCCATTTGATTCAATCGCTGATACTGACGAGGCGTAAGCTTCCATTCATTGGCTCCGCTTAGGGTAATAATGACACGAGTTTCTGCTAAAACGGCGGCGGCAAGTGATAATGACCGAGGGTGACGGGGACGCATAACTGTTTTCCTCGTTAAAACTACCTATTGGCTTAAACCCTAACGCCTTTTAAAAGGTTTACCAAGCATTTCTAGACAATATTATATGAATTTAAACATTTCTGGGAAAATAAGAAAGTGTATCGTGTAGAAGAAAACCCCCTTATCGAGTGTATGGCCGCGTAGGAACAGATATAAGCCTTTCCTCTTTCTCTTCTTCCCTCTCCCCCAAGGGAACCCCCTCGGCCTGTGATCGTCCCCTCCAGAACCCCGTATAAAGTGCTGAATAGGCAAGAAATTGGGGAGAGCCTTCCGGCGCAAGTGTGTATCGACTATTATCGGCTCTCCGTCGTTCCGCAATCGGCAGGCAAATTAAGGCTTGAAACGCATCCTGCTCACTTTTCCTTCCTCTTCTCAATAGAAGTTCCCCTAATTCATCCAGCCGTTGAAGCTGATCCTCCCTTAGCTCCCATCCATTCTTTTGACTATCCGTTACAATTAAACGCGTTTCCGCTAAGGCACCCTCTACCACACGCATCATCCTTCTCCTTTGCGTTCCCTAAATTCCAGTTTAAATCGTACAGCTTCCAAGAAAAATTGCCAAGCTACTTTTAGGCTATCTGTTTAAAAATTAAACAGGTTTTTAAGATTGCTTTAAGTTTCTAATTGTATAATTTTGTCTATGTTTACCAAACAACTGCTTAATTTGTCAGGTATTATTGTATGAGGGCATTACCCATTCCCGCTGCCCCGGCTGCTCCTGCCTCCCCTTCCCGACGGGAGGGTGGAGGGGGAGCTTCCGCTGAGCTCCGCAGCCCCCCACGTAAACCCCCCCTT
>DATDVD010000150.1:0-7227 GCA_035290065.1 Coxiellaceae bacterium
GCGTTTCCAAATCGACGCGACGAAAAATAATGCCTGTATCGATGGGTGCTGGTTTTAAGGTTAAATAAACCTTTTCCCCTGTATGAACACCAATCCCTGCGGCTCGAATAACATTTTTGAGTGTACGTTGTTTGATCATAAATGCACCTAACTATTTAAAAAATCGTCCTTGAAAAATGAGGCGCATTCTAGCACGGCTTTTTTTACAAAGCCAAGGGCAGGATATCCCGGCATACCGTAGGGGCAGCCAAAGTCTGCCCTCCGTTTATCATTAAGCACAGGCAGAGCACTCCGCCCCTACAAAACGAGCGATATCCTACCTACGATTGTTCCTCTTGTTTACGCAAAAAGGCAGGGATATCGAGGTAATCAATGTCCTTGTCTTTCAAACTCTCTTCCGGCAATTCCCGTCTGATTTGTACGGTTTCGACATCATTGCGCTTAAAAGTGGGGCGATCTAATTGATGGTAATCCATCGTGCCATCGTTGCGGGTTACTTTGGCCGCCGGTGCCTTATGAGCTACACCCCCTATCGCGGCTAAACCGGTTACCACCACGGTAACGCGTAATTCATCCGTCATTTCAGGGTCAATAACAGTACCCACGACCACCGTAGCATTTTCCGTGGTAAAGGCTTTAACCGTATCACCCACCGCTTCGAATTCGCCAATCGACATATCAGGGCCGGCTGTAATATTCACTAAAATACCTTTCGCACCCGTAAAATCGACATCTTCTAACAAGGGGCTGCTAATCGCTGCTTCCGCTGCTTCACGGGCGCGATTTTCACCGCTGCTAACACCTGTGCCCATCATGGCCATGCCCATTTCGGACATGACGGTTCGCACGTCTGCAAAGTCTACGTTGATTAAGCCTGGGCGCGTAATTAAATCCGCAATTCCTTGAACAGCACCTAATAACACATTATTAGCCGCTTTAAAGGCATTTAATAAGCTGATGGATTTACCCAATACACTCAGCAGTTTGTTATTGGGAATAGTAATCAGCGAATCGACATATTGGCTTAGATTCCGAATGCCTTCTTCTGCCACCGCCATGCGTTTACGGCCCTCAAAGGCAAACGGTTTAGTGACCACTGCCACCGTTAAAATGCCTAATTCTTTGGCAATTTGAGCGACCACAGGAGCGGCCCCTGTGCCCGTACCACCCCCCATACCGGCTGTAATAAAGACCATATCTGTGCCTTCTAAAATTTCACGGATATATTCTCGATTTTCTTCGGCCGCTTGACGGCCCACCAATGGATCAGCCCCAGCTCCTAATCCTTTGGTAATTTCTTCGCCCAATTGCAACAGCGTTTTAGCGCTGGATCGATTGAGCGCTTGCGCATCGGTATTCGCCGCTACGAACTCCACCCCATCGATGTGCTCGTTAATCATGTGCTCAACGGCATTACCACCGCCACCCCCAATACCAATTACTTTAATCATTGCGTTATGCGGAGAAGAATCACCCAATTCAAACATTCTATTTACTCCCACCCTATTAAAAATTCCCGTGAAACCAACTTTTCATACGCGTCCATAAACCTTGCGCGTTACCGAATTTACCGATGGATCGACCATCTTCTAGCTCTTTGCGGCCATACAATAATAATCCAACTCCGGTAGAAAATCCCGGATTTTCCCGCACATCTACTAAGCCCCCTACATGTTGAGGCAACCCTAAACGGACGGGCATTTGAAAAATCGTTTCCGCTAATTCAATCGCACCATTAACATTGGAGGCACCTCCGGTTAATACAATGCCAGAAGCAACGATATCTTCAAAACCACTGCGTCGTAATTCTGCCAATACCAAGGCAAACAATTCTTCGTAGCGCGCTGCCACCACTTTGGCGAGGGCTTGTTTTTGAATCTGTTTGGGCGGACGCTCCGCTACACTGGGTACTTGAATCATTTCATCCGGGCTCATAGTGTTGGGCAACACGGAAGCATATTTGATTTTAATTTGTTCGGCATGTTTGGTGGGCGTTCGAAGCGCTACCGCCACATCGTTCGTGACATGATCACCTGCAATGGGAATAACGGCTGTATGACGAATCGCTCCTTCCGTAAACACAGCAATATCGGTCGTGCCACCCCCGATATCGACCATGCACACGCCCAATTCTTTTTCATCTTCGCTTAACACGGCATAGCTGGATGCTAATTGTTCCAACACAATGTCATTGACTTTTAAATGGCATAATTTAATGCATTTGGTAATATTTTGTGCCGCACTCACTGCTCCCGTCACAATATGAACTTTGGATTCTAATCGCACGCCCGACATACCAATCGGTTCGCGTATGCCTTCTTGTTGATCGATTACAAATTCTTGCGGGAGAATGTGAAGAATTTTTTGATCGGCGGGGATGGCCACGGCCTTGGCTGCATCAATAACCCGCTCCACATCGCTTTGTAATACTTCGGCATCCCGAATCGCCACAATGCCATGGGAATTTAGGCTGCGAATATGGCTGCCGGCAATGCCTGCAAATACGGATTCAATTTGACGCCCCGACATTAATTCGGCTTCTTCAACCGCACGCTGAATGGATTGGACCGTGGAATCAATATTGACTACCACGCCTCGTTTCAAACCGTGAGACGGATGCGTGCCAAAGCCGATGACTTCAATGCGGCCTTCGGCATTGAGCTCACCCACTAATGCGGCAATTTTACTGGTCCCGATATCCAATGCTACGATCAGATCTTTATCGGATTTTTTGGGCATTCAGGTCTCCGTGTGCGTAACCACTCAATATTAGGGGATCCTACGCTCGCACTTTAAAGTTCCTTCTTAAAAGTAACGCGAATCGTAATGTCTCTCAGTGTAGCATGCAAGCAGTATTTACAGCAAATGTTGAATGCATTTCATGAAGAGGTGATCGAAAACCCATTGGGATAGCGCAAATCAACTTGCGTCATTTTTTGGCCGTGTTTTTGCAATTCGGGATACCATGCAATAAAACGCGCCCATCGAAAGAGCGGGTCTTTTCGCCCTACAATAACGATGAGCCCTGAATTTAAGGTGAGCTGCCAACTCCCGCGGGAGTTTAAATTCAATAGATTAATACTTAATGATAAGGGCTGGAGTAAGTGTTGAAGTTGAACGTATTGATTATAGACTTCTTCTTCGGAACCCAGAGGGCCGTTTAACTCAACCAGCTGTTCGGGGAGGGTGGAAACAGCAGGATAGAAGGTTTGAAACGAGTGATCGATAAGGCCATCTTTGCCCCAGCGGGCAATAGGAGTTCTTTCTTTAATAAAAATGTCCAGGCGATTGGGCCATACGCGACGAATGGACACGGCTTGCACCCAGGGAAGTTGTAATAATTTTCGTTCGATATGGCTGGGGTGGATGCTTAAAAAATTATGGTTTAATTCCGACCGTACTAAGGCTTGAACGTCCGCTGGCTCAACCAACCCATCACGCGCCCTCACGACCACCCGCCCCACCGGTAAAAACGCCGGATTTTTAAACGCCTGCCAAAGCGCATACCCTTCCTGCCCGCCATACCACCATAGCATCAAAAGCAGCGGTACTTGCCATACGCCTGGATGTCGAAGAAAACGTAACATGAAAATGAGTATAACACCGGCAATAGAAAATCCAGAAAATGTTATTGTTACCGTTACCGTACTTGTAGGGGCAGACCGTGGTCTGCCCGTCCGGCATCTAAACCTTACACCACATTCCAGAACAGGCCATGGCCTACTCATGTAAAACTTAAACCCTGTGCTACGTTCCTGGGCAGACCACGGTCTGCCCCTACGGGGAAAAGATCAATGGGAGAAAGATCAACGAGAGAAAGATCAACGGGAGAAAGATCAATGGGAGAAAGATCAAACCGTCAAACGCCGATGATTTTGCATTCTGGCACCCACATTATTCCAAAAATGAATATAACACCGGCAATAGAAAATCCAGAAAATGTTATTGTTACCGTTACCGTACTTGTAGGGGCAGACCGTGGTCTGCCCGTCCGACATTTAAACCTTGCACTGCCTTCCAGAACAGGCCATGGCCCTGCTTCATGTAAAATTTAAACCTTGTGCTGCATTCCTGGGCAGACCACGGTCTGCCCCTACGGGAGAAGATTAAAAAGATCAAACTGTCAAATGCCGAGGATTTTGCATTCTGGTACCAACATTATTCCAAACTGGTCATGCACGGTTTTTGCAACATAATGAATTAAATATTCAATATCATGAGCCGTAGCGCCCCCGATATTAATAATAAAATTCGCGTGCTTCTTCGAAACCTGTGCGCCACCGTATTGAAATCCCTTTAAGCCCGCTGCTTGAATTAAGCGCCCCGCAAAATCTCCAGGCGGATTTTTGAAAACAGAGCCACAACTGGGTAGACCAATCGGTTGAGTCTCATTGCGTTGTTTTAGTAAACGTTGAATCGCTTGTTTGGCCCGCCCCGAATCGCCCCGCGTAAAACGAAACGTTCCTGCCACAAAATATTCCTTCAACAAATCTTTGACGGTTCGATACGCAATGGCAAATTCTTCCGGTTTGCGCACAGTAATACGGCCTTGGTGATTCATGGTTTCTACCGTCGATACAAAAGACCATGTTTCCCCTCCAAAAGCTCCCGCGTTCATCGCTAACGCACCACCGACCGTGCCTGGGATACCGGCAAAAAAAGCACCGTCTTCAAATCCTTCTTTAACACACAGCTTCGATACTTTAGCACAGGTCACGCCTGCTTCTGCACGCAGGGTATGGTCATCCAGTAATTGCAATGCCTGCAATCCTGCTAACGTTAAAATAACGGTGCCCTTTATGCCCCCGTCTCGCACTAACGTATTGCTACCTAATCCTATCCACGTCAGCGGTTCACTATCCGGCAATTGCGCTAAAAAGCCCTGTAAATCCTGTAAATCAGCGGGTCGATAAAAACGTTCCGCTTTCCCACCGCATCGCCACGAGGTATATCGCGCCAATGGATAATCGGTGTGAAATTCTCCGCGGAGATTATTCAACGGGAAAGAGTGGGAAGAGAGGCTCATGGAGATTCAACCAGCACCGCTTTTTGGGCTGATAAAGAAGCGGCAATCCCGCCAATACTGCCAGCACCTTGGAGAATAACCACATCATTCGGCTGAACCGTGTGATGTAATTGAGACATTAAATTCTCTAATTGAGGCACTAATATCGGCGAACACATCCCGAGCTGCTCAATAGCATGACAAAGGGCATAACTATCGGCACCTTCGATAGGTTGCTCACCCGCGGAATAAACGCCTAACAAAATTAATACATCGGCTTGTGAAAGCGTTTCTGCAAATGAATCCATTAAATCACGCGTACGTGTATAACGATGCGGTTGGTACGCTAACACCAATCGTTGATGGGGAAAAGCACGGCGAGCAGCATCTAAAGTTGCTTTGATTTCACTCGGATGATGGCCATAATCATCAATCACTAACGCCGAACCCTTTTCAAATTCAATTTCCCCATGCACAAAAAATCGACGTTGGGTGCCGGGAAATGTTTTCAACGCACGTAATACAGCAGCTTCCTCTAATTTTAATTCATCTGCCAACGCAATAATAGCAATAGCATTGAGCGCATTGTGTTTGCCCGGCATATTGAGGATCACATTCAAGGAAGCTTTATTTTTTCGACGAACCGTAAACTGCGATTGCAATCCGGTTTGTTGAAAATTTAATAGCTGATAATCGGCTTCCGGCCTTTCGCCATAAAATACGTGTCGCGCGTGAATAGATTCAGCCACACGACAAACCGTAGGATCATCCATTTCTAAAATAGCCAACCCTTCGTCCGGTAATTTATTTAAAAAATTGACGAAAGTTTTTTCAAGTTTTGAAAAATTACCGTCGTAAGTTTCTAAATGGTCCGCATCAATATTGGTGACAATGCTAATATTTGACGATAAAAATAAAAAAGAAGCATCACTTTCATCGGCTTCCACTACAAAATGTTCACCCTTGCCAAATTGGGAAGGAGAAGCATAGCCATTTAAATAACCCCCAATCATAAAAGAAGGCGAGGCATTGGCTTGATCTAATACATAGGCGGCCATACCCGTGGTGGTAGTTTTACCGTGCGTTCCGGAGACAGCAATGCTGATTTTATTTTGCATTAACTCGGCTAGCATTTGCGCACGTTTAATCACCGGAATACCTAATTCTCGAGCAGCCTGAATTTCAGGATTGGACTCTTGAATGGCACTGGAATACACCACTAAATCGGCTTCTCGCACATGTTCGGCTTTGTGTCCTTAGTAGATGGGAATCCCCATCGCTTGAAGGCGTTTGGTCATCGCATTGGCATACGCATCCGAGCCGGTGACTTTATATCCTTTGGCATTTAATAACTCAGCCACGCCGCCCACACCAATGCCGCCGATACCAATACAGTGAATGGATTGTATATGAGGATTTTCTAACATGGGCACTATCTTAGCGATGTAATTTAGAATTGGAAAGGGCAGATCACGATCTGCCCCTACAAAGAGGAAGATTGCTCCTCTTATTCCTGTAGGGGTCGCCAAAGTCGACCCGGGAACACAAGCGCAAGATTTATTGTTGGGCACGGGCAGACTTTGGCTGCCCCTACAGGGAGAAGGAAATCTTCCTCTTCGTAGGAGGCGTCAAAATCGACCCGAAGAATTCGGCATAAGGTTTAAAATTGGGAAGGGGAAGGGGGGAAGGAGAGAATAAAAGCAATGCAATCGCCCTCGATCAATTGAGCTTTAATCTCCCCGCCAAACATTTGCATAACTTCTTTGGCGGAAGAAAGTCCGATGCCTGTGCCATCGGCTTTGGTGGTGTTCATGCCTTGGAATAATGCGTCAACAACCTCGTGTGTTACGTCTCCCGCTGTATCCTTAATAATCAATTGAGAATGGTCGTCATGGTTGTTACACTGAATATAAATCTCACCTTTGCCTTTTGCATCGATCTGCTCGTAAGCATTTTTGATAATATTCTCAATGACCCGCACCATAAAAATTTCATTGCCTAGGAAAGTGAAATCTTTTAAGCAGGTGAAATGTAGCTTTTCTCTTTCATTCTCTTTGAATGGATAATCTTGAATCACTTTGCGCACGCATTTTTCAATGGAGCAAGGTACTAAATCTTGTTGAGATAAGATACTTTCGCCTTGAGCTGCTCCCTTGACGCTTTTAAGAGAGGCTGTGATGTAGTCTTGAGCAGTTTGCACGCGTTCTTTAATTGTTTCACCG
>DATDVD010000151.1:0-3295 GCA_035290065.1 Coxiellaceae bacterium
ATTTTCGCGAGAAATAGCGCCAGAGGATTGCCTGGCCGCCGCCGCCGGGTAAGCGGCTCCTGCTACGCCACGTGGAATACTGACTCGATGCTGCTGTGGCCCAGACGTCGCTGCTTTGGACGGTAGGCTCTGCTTTTCCTGCCAAAAAATTAGCCCCATCAGCACCAATGCTATGAGATAGGCAATGCCGGTAAAATTGGTAAGAGGTCGCCAGAAGGGAGTGGCCATCGTGTTGGTAGCAATAATGGCGGCTAGAATTATCACGGTCAATATTACCAACAAAGCAAAGGATTTTGAGCGATTTCGAACATACGCTCGAAACTGATCCTTTTTAGTAAGACTAAGCGAATGCGCGCAAGCCCTTCTATGTTCCTCGTCATAACAAATCACTCCTACTTCTTTTACTTGCACGGTTACTGTGTCAGGAGAAGGTTTCCAGAATCCACCGCGCTGCTTTATTCGTCCTGCTATATGATGGCTATAAGCCACATCATCTATTTGCGGTGTTTTTACGCCGTGAACAGGAATGGCTTGCACATAGGAAGGAACGGTGAGTGTAAAAGAAAATTGGTTATCCTCAACACGCTGCCAATTTAAAAAAGGTCTTCGTTTTTCAATACCTGCTACTTCTCCCTGCCGTTGTTTAAGATAACGCAAAGCAGGCTCTAGTTTTGGGAGGAAGTTATAAAATAACCGTTCAAAAGGGGTATTTCCTTCGATACCTAAATAACGAAGCGCCTGTTGAATAAATTGATGATAAGGATGCGTGAAATTCTGCAGCGAGTGTTGGGGAATAAGAACGGTATAACGAATACTGCGTGGCGGGACATCTGTACCTTGAAGCGTAAGCAGTTGACTGGGATCTAAGCCCAACCAGGTGCTAATGGTACGCTTGGCCTCTGCCTCATCTCCCAACCCTAATATGAAACTCGAGTCACATTCTATGAAAAGCGACACACTTCCTTCCAGGAGGCTTTCTGTGTGCCAAATGGATACACCGCCTAGCGTAATTTTTGAATAAGGAAGGGGAAGACCAAAATGAGAACGATCCGGAATATCGGCTGTATTAATATTGTATTGGCGCAATGCCTGCAATCGGGGATCGTGGGAAAGAATACTTCCCCTCAAGGTATGCGTAAAATCAGCAGGGCGCGGCATGGTCATCTCACTTTTAGTAGGAGTATAAAAAGTATACTGCTAGCGGTAGGTGAACACAATGCCTAAGAAAATGATTAGCCCCACCCATTGGTTGTTAGAAAAAGCCTTAAAGCAACGAGTGGGTTCGGGAACTTGAAGGAGATACGATTGATAGGCCAAACTAACAGCTGCCAGCAGTACGCTTATAAAATAAAGGGCTTTAAAGTGCAACACGATTCCTAACCCCGCCCACAATGCCACCACTATTATTTGTAACACAACCACAACTGTTTGCGTATGCGCTCCCCACTGTAAGGCAGTGGAATGAATGCCAATAGCGCGATCTTCTTCTCGATCTACCAGCGCGTATTCAGTGTCATACATGAGCGGCCAAATCAGTGCAATGGCATACACCCACCACGCGATAAAGGGAATTTTATTGAGCACCGCGGTAAAGGCCATCATAACACTCCAGCTAAAAGCCGCTCCTAGAAAAAATTGCGGCCAGGGAAACCAACGTTTGGTAAAAGGATAAAGAATGGCGAGTAGAAGGCCTACAAAAGCCAGTTGAATCGTCAATCGATTTAATAGTAATACGAGGCCCAACGCGAGAGCACTTAATAGAATAAAGGCAATTAGGGCTTCTTTTACAGATAAAAGGCCAGTGGTGAGTGGACGGTATTGAGTGCGGGTGACATAAGCATCAAACTTTCGATCCGCTATATCATTTATCACACAGCCTGCGGCGCGCATCACCACCGTTCCGAGAGTGAAAACAGTCACTAAAAATAAACTCGGGCGACCCTTCGATGCAATCCACAGTGCCCATAAAGTGGGCCATAGCAATAATAAAATGCCCACTGGTTTGTGAAAACGCATCAGCTGTAAATAGGCTTGAAGTTTTTTTGGCATTATTCCATTGCCTCTAACAACGCGGCTAAAAAACATTCATACAGTAATAAAGGATTTTTCTCTACATAAAAAAGAGAGCGACGTATCCAGGTATGTTGGGGAGTGTGAGTAAATGTTTTTACAGATTCAAAAAAACTCATGTCCGGTGATAGGCGTGCAAAAGTAAGCGATGAGCGCACACTTTTTTCGTGAAATAATAAAGATCCCAGAGGAGTATCCTCGAGCGTTTGAATAGCTTTCAGACGACCGGTTAAACTGGATTCTGGTATTATAGTGCGAGCCCATTCCCACGGTTTCTCGTGTCCGTAAAAAACAATTTCTCGTATCCAGCATCGTTCATGGGGTGAGGTTTCTAAACAGAGTCTTTCGGAAAAAGGAATTTCTTTCCAGCCGGAAAATTGAAGTTGCAGTAATAAAGTTTCATCGGATAACGCGTTTAACTTCGGCGTTAAAGGCCCCGGATCGGTAAGCCATTGCCAAGTGACTGGGCTGACACACGCTTTCAGTGTGGCGGGATTCAACCACGGGAAAGTCATTATTCTGTAATCCTAACCTCAGTGCCATTTTTACCGATTGTTACAAAACTTTCATTCAGCCATTTCGCATCATTGTTATAAATACCCACACAACCATGTGTGGAAGGAATGCTTGGCAATAAAGCGCCGTGAATCGCATACCCTTTAAAAAAGAACATACAATAAGGCATAGGAGTGCCTCCTTCGCCTACTGGATACGTATTGGAAATACACTCTTCGCCTTTTTTGCGATACAAGCGATAATTGCCTGTTGGAGTGGGACAATTTCGGGCAGTGTCCGGGCACCAATTACGACCAACAGTAGCCGGGCCCCAATACACTAAATGGCCTTCTTCGTTATACGCGGCAAACGCTTGCAAAGATTTGTCGACCACAATAATGCTGTCTTTTAAAGGATCTTCAATAACCAGAGGAAACGGGGAAAGATCTCGAACGCTAATGGAATTTAAATCCTTAGGCACTACCACCCAAGGCCGATATTTCAAGGCCACGTTCATACGATTCAGCCGCATCACAATATCGCGTTGACGTTTGTTAGGCCATAAACCTTCCCACGTGTCATGGCTATCCACTTTCCGGCAATAAAAATTAGGATTATTGCACAAATAAGCGCCATAGGGCTCTTGATTGGGATCCGCGGGGGCAATTACAGGGGTTAAAAGTAGTGCGAAGGCCCAGTACCTTCTTTTAAATAATAGTGTCATAGCCAT
>DATDVD010000152.1:0-6718 GCA_035290065.1 Coxiellaceae bacterium
ACCATCTCCCGGAGGGGGCGGGCCATAAGGTTCCACTACACAGCTGGCCAATGCCATACTGCCCAGCAGCAATAAAATGAATTTCTTCATGATAACCTCTCTTTGAATAATAAACCTTTCCGTGGTTCACGGGGCAGTATAGCAGAGTTAGGTAAGAAAAAATATGTAGCCTGAATAGGAGTATTCGTAGGGGCAGACCGTACTCTGCCCAAAAACGCAAAACAAAATTTAAATCTTGTTTTGCGTTTTTGGGCAGAGTACGGTTTTTTCAACGAAATTTAAATTTTGTGCTGTGTTCTTGGGCAGACCACGGTCTGCCCCTACGGGACGGGACGCGAGGGAGGGGAGGGGTTGTTATTTCATGGCTTCGAGTACAGCGGGGGGTACGAAGGGAGAAATATCGCCACCGAGTTCAGCGATTTCTCGCACCATTGTCCCTGAAATATAGGCTTTTCCTTCAGTAGCCGGTAAAAAAATGGTTTCAATATCCGGCGCCATTTGACGATTCATTCCGGCTAATTGAAACTCATAATCAAAATCCGATACTGCTCGCAAACCCCGCAAAATAAAACGTGCTCCTTTCTGTTGTGCAAAAGTGACCAATAATCCTTCCAGCACTTCTATCTGCACATTGGATAAATGTTTTGTTGCCACGTTAATAATACTTAACCGTTTTTCCAGGGGTAAAAAAGGATGTTTTCGTTGACTGTGCGCTACCGCAATCACTACCGTTCCAAACAATCGCGCTGCCCGCTCTACAATATCCAAATGGCCATTGGTGATTGGATCAAAGGTGCCGGGATAAATCGCTTTTTGTGTCATTTAAGCCTCCAGAGGCGTTAAACCCTGTGCGGGGCATTGCGCCAATAAATCCGCAATCCTTTCGCCCGAGGGTAGCACCAAATGCGGTGCAATTTCTGCTAACGGATACAATACAAAATCCCGCCGACGCATGTCCGGATGAGGGATAGTTAGCTCAGCGGTTTTAATGTCTTGATCATTATACAGCAAAATATCCAAATCGATGGTACGAGCAGCCCATCGTTTTTCTCTGACCCGCCCAAGAGCCTGTTCAATTCGGCTCAATTCGGCCCATAAAGAGGTGGAAGATAAAGAGGTTTTAAGATAGGCAACCGCATTAATATAATCGGGCTGCTGGCCTAAGGATCCTGCCAATGGTTTTGTCCGATAAAAGCGCGAGACTTTAATCAAACGCGTTCGAGGCATTTCAACCATTGAACTGAGGGCATCCTGCACTTTTTGAATGGGGTGATCCAAATTACTGCCCAGTGCAATATAAGTATCCACACTCATGTTGGATCTAAGCTCCCGCACATTTTTTCACGTTCAGACGCCGTGGCCACTTCAAACGTGCGCCACCAATCCACCAAATCCTGCTGGGATTCTCCATTCGCCACACGCAACGCCATAAAATCAATGCCCGCGCGATAATAACGATGCGAAAAAGTACGATAAACACGCCGACCTCGTTTACGTTTTAAATGATATTGCAATAACCAAATGTCTCGCATCATGGCGGTAAATCGTTTGGGAATTTTTAGGGTTTGAACTTGTTTTTGCAATACATCGCCGACACAACTGTGTAAGGCGTAAAAAAATCGTTTTTTATACATCGGGTGTTTTTTTAATCGTTCCTGCAAGGTGGGCCATAAAAAAACGGCAAATAAAAAGCCGGGATTAATGGGTAAATTATCGGAAAATCGTTGATCGGAAGCCAATAAACATTTTTCAATAAAATGGGCGCCCTCATCGCTGTGAGGCTGATTCAGGGTTTTAACCAACTGTGGGAAAAACAAACTCATATAATCGTATTGCATCAGCGCATGATAAGTCACATGAGAATGGCCCATGAAAAAAATTTTTAATAATTCATCAAACACACGGGCAGGTGACACTTTTTGAATAAAAGAACGCATGGATTGGAAACAGGTTTCAATATCGGGACTAATGGCAAAATCTAATTTTGCGCTCAAGCGAATGGCACGGAGTAAACGAATAGGATCTTCTTCAAAACGCTTCTCGGGATTTCCAATCACACGAATCGTGCGTTTCTGAAGGTCTTGCATGCCTCCCACATAATCCACCACGCTATAATCCGCTATGTTGTAGTACAAGGCATTGACCGTAAAATCCCTGCGCCAGACATCTTCTTCCAGCGTGCCGTATTGATTATCGTGCATACCAATACCCTGCTCGCTTTCAGTGCTTCGAAACGTGGACACTTCAATAATCTCGTTATCGTAAAACACATGAACCAATTTAAACCGGCGGCCAATGAGTCGGCTGTTGCGAAAGACGTCTCGAACTTTGTCGGGATGGGCATCCGTGACGACATCGAAATCTTTGGGGGTACGGCCTAATAAAAGATCCCGCACACTACCACCCACCAAATAGGCCTGGAAACCTGCATTGTGCAACCGGTACAATACTTTCAAGCACGCCTCAGAAATATCTTTTCGAGAAATGTTGTGTTGTTCGCGAGGAATAATGCAAGGCTTACGGCAAGAAGAGGCGGGTTTGAGTCTGGCGACTAATCGATTCAATATACCCATGGAAATCTAAACAATCCTCATAATCAATACGGTCAATTATCGCAAATTGTAGTCAATAATGAGACATGATGCTAGCTAAAATAATGCTTAAACCCCGATAAGAACATCTCCACGGCAATGGTGGTTAATAGCATACCCATCAAGCGCTCCAAAGCTATCAAACCGCGGGATCCTAGCACTTTCATTAATAACTGAGAAGAGAGCATGACGATCATAAATAGAAGGGAAGCAATGACAACGGTCCAAAACCAGGTGGTCATTAATTGGGGCTCGCGGGAGGCAAAGAGCATTACCGTGGCAATGGCCGAGGGACCTGCCGTTAAAGGAATAGCAATGGGCACTAATAACGGCTCCATCTTAGTCGTTGGATTATTTTCCTTTTGGGGGAAAATCATTTTAATAGCAATTAAAAATAAAATAATACCCCCGGCAACACTAATGGCCGGAATTGAAATTTGTAAAACACGTAATAAATAACTGCCAAAAAATAAAAAGAATAATAAAACAAAAAAAGCGATTACGGATTCTCTCAACATAATCACTCGTTGACGAGAAGGAGGATAATCTTTTAATAGCGATAGAAAAACGGGAATGTTTCCTAACGGATCCATCACCACCACTAATGTAAAGGTTGCCGTATATAATTTTGTTAGATCCATCATACTCAATTATCATCCAACGCATTCGGTCATTTTCTTTATTAACTGCATTTTTTCCTGCGTTTTTTGACCGGATAAAGCAAAGCCGATTAAACGGCCTTCTTTACTATAGCACAAAGCTTTCAAGTGCGTGTTGTCACCTTCTATTTTCCACTCAACCGATAACCCTTTTGGTGGAGGCAATACTACGACAGGGCAAGCCGGTGTTTTAATAACGATGGGCATTAAAGGATAATGCACCGTTGCACGGCCTCCTGCCAAATTTTTACCTAATACATTCGCGCAATGTAATAGCGGTGCAACGTATAAATAAACTTGACCTAACACTTCGGCACAATCACCAATGGCATAAATATGAGGTTGGCTGGTTTCTAAATATTCATTAACGACGATGCCTTGGTTGATAGCAAGGCCTGCTTGTTTAGCCAGTGTGATATTGGGACGAATACCGACGGCGGATAACACGACTTCAGGAGTTAAAAACGATCCATCTGCTAATCGCACGCGATAATGGCCCTCTGCGGCATTCACGGAAACCGCTAAGCGATTCAAATGCCATTGGACCCCTACTCCTTGAAGAGCTGCTTGAACAGCACGACCAATGGGTTCTGGCACTAACGCGGCCAAAGGGTAGCCCTCCGGAGAAATCACGGAAACTTTATAACCGGCATTGCTTAAATCATTTGCAAACTCACATCCCACTAAGCCGGAACCTAAGATCGTAATGGTTTTTTTGGTTTCGATGGTGTCTCGAAAATGAGCGTAGGCTTCTAAATTATTCACGGAATGCACATTCCCTAGCGCATTGCCTTGCAATTTGGGTTGAATCGCATTGGCGCCGACGGCTAATACCAATTGGGCATAAGGATAGGATTCGCCGGTGTCTAATTGAAGCGTATGGTTAACCGAATCGATGGCCGTAACGGTGGTTTTGGCGTAGATTTTCGCGAATAACTTGGCTTCCATGTCCGCGGTACTGGCCATAGGCAAAGCTTCTGGGGTGCGTTTCTGCGTAAGCGCTGTGGATAATAATGGCTTGGAATAATAATGTGCTTCTTGCGAGGAAAAAATAGTTAAGGGCGTGGTGGTATCGGCTTCTCGAAAAGCTTTTGCTACCGAATAACCACTTAATCCTGAGCCAACAATGACTACGCCTGCCTTCATGCAGCCATCCTTTTGTTTCGACAATACTCTCGTACAGTATCGATCATAATCGTGACATTCTCCGGCGGAGTGTGGGGATCAATGCCATGGCCTAAATTAAAAATATGGCCAGTTTCTTCTCCATAAGCCTCCAGGATACGACGACTATGAGAGCGAATGGTATCCGGTGATCCGTATAATATCAGGGGATCCAAATTGCCTTGTAAAGCCACACGATGCCCGACACGCTGACGAGCCTGCGCTAAATCCGTGATCCAATCGAGGCTTAAGGCGTCAGCTCCGGTATTTGCCATCGCTTCTAACCACTGACCCCCGCCTTTAGTAAATAAAATAATCGGGGTGTGCGGGTGACGTTTTTTTAAGCCCTGAACCATACGTTGCATGGGTTTTAGGGAAAAACGGTGATAATCAGGCGTCGTTAAGATACCGCCCCAACTATCAAATATCATCACTGCATCGGCACCGGCTTGAATTTGATGCGATAAATAATCCATGAGATGAGTACTTAGTAAGGCCAGGAGTTCTTCCACCACCTGTGGCTTTTGATAGAGCAGGGTTTTAATCGAGCGAAACAGTTTGGAGCTTCGGCCTTCTATCATATAGGTGGCTAATGTCCAGGGAGAACCGGCAAAACCGAGTAAAGGGACTTGTAATAAGGGTTTTACCCGATCAAGGGTTTCAAATACGTAGCTTAAATGGGGAGTGAGCGTATCGGTTTTTAAGGCCTTAAGATCGTCGGCGGTTCTAATAGGCGACGAGAAAACAGGCCCTTCTCCTTCTTTAAAGGCAAGATTCATGCCCATGGCATGGGGGATCACCAAAATATCGCTAAATAAAATAGCGGCGTCTAAATCAAACCGCCGTAGGGGTTGAAGCATGGCTTCGACGCAGAGGGCGGGTTGATGGCAAAAATCCAAAAAATCGCGAGCCTTTTGACGCAGTTCTCGATATTCCGGCAAATAACGCCCCGCTTGGCGCATCATCCAAAGAGGCGTGGAATCCACGGGTTGTCGACGTAAGGCTTGAAGAAAGCGGTTATTAACCATGGGAAGATTGTAAGGACAAACGGCTTAAAAGAAAAGCCGCAAAAGCGGCTTTTCGGTTTAAAAGCTCTTGAAAATAAATAATTTTCAAAAGTTTTTAGTGAGGTTGAACGGGCGTCATCGGGACGCTAACGGGCGACCATGGATGAGTAGCCGGCACAAGCCCTGACATGGGCACAGTAATAGGAGTCCAAGATTTAGCCGAACTAGGCTCTAAAGACGTCCACGATACGTCCGCCAAAGCGGCGGTAGAAACAGTAGTTAAGGCTACGGCAATCAATAAGTTTTTCATATGAAAACCTCCTCAATAATGGAATAAATACACTTTTATATAATCACAGTTCGGTCAAGATGGCAAGGTATTATGGCCTCCCTAAAACACGGTATTGTTTTTTAAAAGGGGTGTGTTAGCGTCAAATAACTAATGCGCGTTAGTTATTTGTTTAACTTAGTATGAGGAGATTATGATGGAAAATACTGCGTTAATGGACGCATTGGATAAACTGTCGACGGATGAATACGGCCGTGTGATGATTGAATCGGAAGATTTAATCAAACAAATCGTGGGTGCTCATTCGGAAGGTTTTGGGAGTATGATAAGTGGAGCAGCCTGTTCAAATGGAGGCTGTCGGTAAGCGCTGCTAAAAAAAAGGGGTGGAATTTGTTCTACCCCTTTTTTGTTATTATTAAAATTTTGCCCACACATAACACCCTATCTCGTAGGGGCAGACCGTGGTCTGCCCGTCCAAAATCTAAATCTTGTGCGGCGTTCCCGGGCAGAGCACGCTCTGCCCCTACACGGAGGGTCCAAGTATAACGTCACCCTTTGCTTATTCCCCCTCATCGTAGGGGCAGACCGTGGTCTGCCCGTGCGAAATCTAAATCTTGTGCGGCGCTCTTGGGCAGACCACGGTCTGCCCCTACGTAATAGGGGTTTGGCGGGGAGGGGTTTTCAGCAAGGGTAATTGATGCATCGGGCAATATAATTCATTTTTATTGCCCGAACGTAAGCCCCTTGACCACAATGCTAATTTTTCAGAATCCACTGCAATGCGCCCATCCGGCTGTATTTTTCCTAAAGTATTGCGGTCATCATCAAAAGCGACTGTGCATTTTGCAATTCGGCCATCCGCACGGATAATCAGATGATTAGGTTTAGCGGCATAACAAATGTAGGGTTGCGTATCTGTGCTTAACTTTAATTGTGTTAACTCTTTGCCTAATAAATTACTTAAATGCGCTTGTATTTCCGCTTTTTGCTTGCCGTGCAAAATAGCAA
>DATDVD010000153.1:0-9472 GCA_035290065.1 Coxiellaceae bacterium
TTGTAAATCGACGTTGGGATTGGTTGCCTCACCGCCGATGTCGATAATGTCAGCACCGGTTTCAATCATGTGGCCTGCATGACGCAGTGCTTCTTCGACCGAATGAGCGGGTGCGTAAAAAGAATTGGGTGAGCAGTTGAGAATGCCCATGATAAGAGGGGATTTTTGCATATGGCTTTATTTTCTAAAAGTAGGGGCAGAGCGTGCTCTGCCCGAGCGGATTCCAAATCTTGTGCCACATTCTTGGGAAGACCACGGTCTGCCCCTACCGTTTATATTATCTGGAGTAAGGCGAGCTGAAAATCCCAGTTATAAAGTAAACGATGAGATCTAACCTCTTACTTCCTCCCCGTAGGGGCAGAGCGTGCTCTGCCCGGAATGTAGCGCAAAATTTGGGATCCGCTCGGGCAGACCACGGTCTGCCCCTACCGTTTATATTATTTTGCCCATGTGGGGATGGGCGAAGCGTTAGGGTCTACTCTTTTTTCTCGGATTTTTTAGGTTTGTGATGTTTGGTTTCTTTTTCTCGGGCTTTTTCTTGCTCAGTTTCATCACCGATAACTTTATCAATGCTATTTTTTAATTTTTCTTTCGTTTTTACTTCATCCTCTTTTTCTTCTTCGCGTGCTAGCGCTCTTGCTTCTTGTTCTTCAGCCCACCCTTCGGGTTCGCTGGGAACGTGGCCTGCCATGA
Organism: Coxiellaceae bacterium; assembly: GCA_035290065.1. Classification (GTDB taxonomy): domain Bacteria; phylum Pseudomonadota; class Gammaproteobacteria; order Coxiellales; family Coxiellaceae; genus DATDVD01. Next base: position 694 of record DATDVD010000153.1, read on the forward strand.
CTTCTTTAATTTGTTTTTCATCAATCGTTTCATATTTAATCAGTGCTTGCGCCATTATTTCTAATTTATCTTTATGTGCTTCAATAATTTTACGGGCGCGAGCATATGCTGCATTAATAATGATATGCACTTCGCTATCAATTGTTTGTGCCGTCGCTTCGGACACTTCTTTACGACGCGATACCGAACGACCTAAAAATACTTCGTCCTCTTCTTCTCCATAAGTAATCGGCCCTAATTTTTGCGAAAACCCCCACTTGGTAACCATACTGCGTGCTAATCCAGTGGCTTTTTCAATATCGTTCGAAGCACCCGTGGTAATACGCGCCTCTCCAAAGAAAATTTCTTCCGCTAAACGGCCTCCAAATAACGAGCACAATTGGCCTTCTAGCAACTCGCGTGAATGACTGTAACGATCCATTTCCGGTAAAAACATGGTTACCCCTAACGCACGACCACGCGGAATAATACTGACTTTATAGACCGGATCGTGTGAGGGCACATGCAATCCCACAATAGCGTGCCCTGCTTCGTGATACGCTGTGAGTTTTTTCTCCGCTTCACTCATTACCATGGAGCGACGTTCAGCTCCCATTAAAATTTTATCTTTCGCTTTCTCAAATTCAACCATGCCCACTTTATTCTTATCCGCTTTTGCTGCAAATAAAGCCGCTTCATTCACCAAACTAGCCAAATCGGCACCTGAAAATCCAGGCGTACCGCGCGCAATGACATTGGGTTGTGCATCGGCATTAAGCGGCAATTTGCTCATATGCACTTTTAAAATTTGTTCACGGCCTTTGATATCCGGTAATGGCACCACGACTTGACGATCAAAACGACCTGGGCGTAATAAGGCAGGATCTAATACATCTGGTCGGTTAGTAGCCGCCATCACAATCACACCTTCGTTACCCGAGAACCCATCCATTTCCACCAACAATTGATTTAACGTTTGTTCACGTTCATCGTGACCGCCACCTAATCCTGCACCGCGATGACGTCCTACCGCATCAATTTCATCAATAAAAATAATGCACGGCGCTTGTTTTTTCGCTTGCTCAAACATATCGCGCACACGAGAGGCACCCACACCCACAAACATTTCCACAAAATCAGAGCCTGAAATCGTAAAGAAAGGTACTTTCGCTTCACCGGCTACGGCTTTTGCCAATAAAGTTTTACCCGTACCCGGTGCCCCCATTAACAATACACCGCGCGGAATTTTTCCACCCAATCGTTGAAACTTGCCAGGATCTTTTAAAAATTCGACTAATTCGCGCACTTCGTTTTTTGCTTCTTCTACGCCAGCTACGTCTTTAAACGTTATTTTTACTTGATCTTGACTCAGCATACGCGCGCGCGAACGACCAAATGCCATCGGCCCCCCTTTACCACCACCGCCTTGCATCTGGCGCATAAAGAAAATCCATACGCCAATTAACAACAACATCGGAAACCAACTGATTAAAATATGCATCAACACGCTTTGCTGCTCAGGTGGTCTACCCATAACATTCACGCCTTTTCTCACCATTTCGCCTAGCACGTTTTGATCTTCCATCGGCATGTAGGTAATAAAACGTTGGTTATCTTGCGTAACCCCTTCAATCACTTGATTTTGCACCGTGACATCTTTCACATTACCGGCATCCAATTGTTTTACAAATTGAGAATAAGAATACTGATTAGCCCCGGGTCGATGCGGGCCAAAATTATTAAAGACGGTAATTAAAATAACAGCGATCAGAAGCCACAGAAAAAAATTCTTAAACATACTGCTCATGAATGAGTTCCTTTATCAATGCCTTAAGGCGCTTTTACTTGCTTTTTACTTTTAGTTGTACACTTGAATCCGCCTATAGGCCGGCTTCCGCAGCACAACTAAAGCACAGGAGGCCGGAGGCCGACGAGCCATTGTGCGTAGGGAGCCGGCCTATAGGCGGATTCAAGTGTACTCCTTATTCTTTAAATCCTTTACCGAGAACGTAAACCTCGCGGGAGCGTGAGCGGGAGGATTTGGGCTTCCGCCATTTTACGGAATTGAACGATTTGCGCAAGTTTAGCCCGAAGATATCAGCGCCTTCGCCCTGAAATACTTTGACTAAAAAATGGCCATCGGGACGTAAGATTTGCTGAGCTAAATCCCACGCTAATTCCACTAAATTCATACTCCTAGGCTGATCAACGGCCCGCAGGCCAGACATATTGGGGGCCATATCAGAGATCACCATATCCACCGGTTCCCCTTCCAACTTTTCTAATAAAGCGTCCAATACCGATTGTTCATTAAAATCACCCTGGAGGTAAGTGACCCCCGGAAGAGGATCCATAGGGAGAAGATCCAGAGCAAACACTTCTCCGGAAGGCCCCACTAATTGGCTCGCGACCTGAGACCACCCCCCCGGTGCTGCCCCCAAATCCACAATGCGCATCCCTGGTTCAATTAAGGCGTCTTTTTTATTAATTTCCAGCAACTTATAAGCCGCGCGAGAGACATAACCTTCTTGATGGGCTTGTTTGACGTAAATATCCGAGAAATGTTCTTTTAGCCAACTTTTACTGCTTGTGCTCATTACATCTCTGTTATAGCGTACATCGAATTAATTTTCAAATAGAGTATACGGAGAAAAGATTAAAGTTTTATTAAAAGAAGAAGATAGCGTGATGAAAATCAAGTATGCCTTTTAAGGATTTGTTAATATAGAAAGGGTATAGTGAAAATGAAGGCATGATTTTAAGGATAAATCGGATGAGTATACGAGCAGATGAAATAAAATCTCGCGCCAAAATAGGGATGGGAGTGTGGGTAATTGCAGGGGTAATTACAGGAGTATGCGTAGGCCTTATGCATTCTACGATAGGAGCGGGATGGATAGTAGCTATAGGTACCATAGCCGGAATTATGGCCGCCATTCTGGCGGATACCTTTTTGAAATTAATGGTTTCCTATTTAGCGGCTAGTGGGGAAATGGGCCAAAAATCCCTTAATACCCGCGCGCTTCAAGCCGCAGTCTGGATCGCGGTATTAGCCAGCGCCGCCGTGGCCAGTATGTTTATTCCTTGGCCCCTATTGGTGGATGATATAGCAGCCCCTACCGCTGTCTTTCAGCTGATGAGTAATTTACTTAAAATCATTTATTTTGGATTGATTACGGAATTAATGGTGCATGTGATTCCGAGTATTCAATGTTCAGAAAAAAAAGGTGCTACTCACCGTAGCCTAGGCGCCACTCCGGAAGCCTTTCGTCTTCGAAAGCCCTGGAATCTTTCAAGGTTCTGGCAAAGACGCACTCCTTTTAAACCCCCCAACGTTACCTGTGTTTTTGTAGGTTCAAAAACTGCGTGGAAGGCGATGGAAGACAAAGATGGCGCACATCCGCCCGTAATGCTTCAAGATCGTTGCTTAAAAGTTATCGATATTCCGGATAATCAATTGAATGATCTCTCCTCATTAGAGGCAAGTTTACGAGCTAGCGTAAAACCTTCTACGATTTATATTCTTTCTGCCTCTCAACTCGCTACTAAATTAGAAATGTGTATTCGCTCTATTCGTGCCATTGCAGGAGAGTATCAACTCATCGTATTAATCGATAGAAGACCTTCTATAACCCCACAAGCACAAACTGCCAGATCATTGTGGGTTCTGGATCCTAAAGCCTTTGCGGCTGATCGTAGACTTATTTATTGCCCTTATCCACTCACGGATCCTTCTTTAGGAATGGACCTTCCGTCGCATGTCAAAATGCAAACGTTTTTACAACGAATAGCCGATATGGTGGCACCAGAACAAGCTCTTGAGCAAGTACCGGCAGCGGCAGCAGCAGCAGCACCAGCTCCTTAACCCCTTTACCGTTCGTGACAAAAGGTTTCACGAATAAAAAACAAGCTGACTAAAAGGCCTAGACAATAAACGACAGGTAAAACCATCAAGGCATAACGATAATCCGCCGCCCCATAAATAGGATGATCACTGGCTAGCGAAACGTCGGAATGATGGTGTAATAAAAACCCTACTAACGGTTGAAACACAATACCGGCTGCAACTACCGCCATATTATTCACCGCAATGGCCGTGGCTTTGGCATTGTGCGTGGCATTATCTTTCACCACCGCAAAACTTAACACTTGTCCTGAGCACGCAGCCCCTTGTAAAAATAATAACACGCCTAATACCCACAACGACAAATGCCAATACACAATACTGCTAGCGGCGAGTAAACCCAGAAAAGTGGTTACACGCAATAATAAGATACGTCGACGAATCGCATCGGACCAAAATCCAATTAAAGGGCTTGCAAGACCAATGCCTACCCACATCAAACTAACAAACGTTGCCGCTTCACCATTACTCATGTGATACGCGGTGGTTAAAAAAGGCACGCCCCAGAGGGATGCAAACAATGACATCGGCGCCCAATTTAAAAAAGCATACAAACCCACGGTCCATGTTTGTGGATTTTTTAAAATAATTTTTAATCCTTCGGAAATTTTTTTATCGCAAACACGATTTTCTTCCTTAAATTGATGATCGGGTTCCCGCATAAAAGCACCTACTAGGGCTGCCAATAGCACACTAATGAGGGCTAATCCCCACATGGTTTGGCGCCAACCGATATGATCGACGATATACGCGACTGGAATTTCGCCGCCCATTGCCCCCAATGCTGCAAAAAGCTGTGCAAAACCGGCCAAAATGGCAAAGTGTTTTTTATCAAACCAGCGATCGGCTACGGCTAACACGGAAATAAACGCAAAAGCTGATCCAAATCCCATCGATGCACGAGCCCAGGAACCTCCTACCATGGAATGAGTCACCCCAAATAAGGCCGCGCCTAATGCACAGATCACCAAAGCCGTCGCGACAATGTGACGCACCCCAAATTTGTCCAATAACATGCCGGCTGGAATTTGCATGCCGGTATAGGTATAAAAATAAAAAGCTGACATAAGGCCCAAGCCTATCGCGTCGATATGAAGATCGCGCATCAAATCCCCCGTCATGACACTGGGAGAAACTTGAACTCCCATTTCGTAAAAAAGAAACAGGGAAACTAACGCAAATACAAAAAAAGATTTAGCAGAGGTTTTCGATTTCATGGTAATCTTGGAGCCGTTATAACCTGGACAGAGTAGCCAACATGCCCACAAATAGCAACCCTGCTCTTGCTGCTCCTCACAACCCTGATGACGCGCAGGCTGAGCATCTAGAACCTGTAGCAACCCCTTCCCCACTCACCCGAAAAAAGAAACGCCCCTTAACACCCTACGATGCGTGGCTTTATTTTTTGGTGTTCACGTTTGCATTGGTAAATGCTGCGCTTTATTTAAAATTATTATTATACGCACCCGGATTTTTTGATAAAACAGATTACACGGTGAATCCGCATCGCAGCCCTTTCCAACTGGTTTATTTTTCCGCAATAATGGGTTTAGTTGGCCTGCCTATTTTAATGAGTAATCTGTTGGGTATGAAACGGGAGTTTGATAAAACACTCTCTACCGATCCTGTCAAAAAGGGTAAGCGCGTTTCTCTTAACCCCTCAGAAGAAGCAGTAGCCTTATTTACTGCTTTTTTAAAAACGATTGGTCCTGCTGGTGGGCTTTTATATATTTTGGAAAAAATTCCTCATAAACAGTGGGGATTTGCAGGCCTTATATTGCTAACGGCGCTGGCTAGTCTCGGTAATTTTTATGCGCAATATGCGATTTTTAAACGGTCAACTCAACTTCGGAAATCAACACCCCAACCGACGGTTATCACGCCTGAGGGAGTGGGTATTAAATTGCTCGCGGCAGGGTATGCCGTAAATAATGGGATGCCCTACTTTTTATCGTATTGCGCGCTTCCGCAGGAATTTGGGCTTTTAAGCCATCATTTAACGTTTAGTGGCCAACCGGTGGAAATGGTGGGTATGGCAATTGTTGCGCTTTTTACACTTATTTTAATTTACCGAAATTATTCGGGATATAAGCATCGAATTAGCCAGTTGGATCCTAGCCAATTGAAAAGCAATTTTTCAGATATCATGGGGCTGACGGGAATATTCTTTAAAACTTTCATTTCCATGCTGGCATTGATGATGTTCTGCCATCAATTGGCAGGGGCGGATATGCTCACCTCGGCTGCTATCGGAGGCAGTGTGAGCCTCTTTAGTTCCGTAGGGATGTTTGCCGGAGAAATGACGGTGTTTGCTAAACTGAAAGGGAAAACCTCTTCACCCACGGTTGTAGTAGGCAATCCATTAACAGTGGGAGGCCCCTCAAAAGGCATGGCACCTACCTAATCTTCCCAGGAGCTTGGATTTTCGGTTCTATTCAATCCAGGCTGCATTTTTATCCTTCTTAATACTTTCTTAATAAAAAGAGGGGATAATAATCCCTATGAAGCGACAACTCGAGCCTAAACTTTTCCAGCGATTGCAAAGAATCTCGGCGTGGGCCAAGGGAGCTTCACCCGGCTATTTTCACTGGAGCAAGATTTACGATATCCAACCCTTCTCTTTCGAGATCGCCAAAGTGACCGCTCAATCTCGTTGGGGATTAGCTCCTGCTAGAGGATTATTTTTAGCAAATCCACGCGAGCTTCTTAATGCATCCCATTGGCAAGAGGTTGATATTGAAGTACGCTTCGTCCCTACCGATTCTTCCCTTAAACCTGTGCTATTAACCCCTTCCGAAAAGCAGCTCATGAGTCGTTATGAGACACGACGTTCCAATTATTTTCGAAAATTTATGGCATTCTCTGCCTGGGTGGGAATATTATTACATGCTCAAATAGATACTTTATTGCCGCCTGGGGGAAACGCAGGAAATCGAGTAAAACGTTATCTTTTTGGTTTTCTTTTAACGGCTTCGCTTATCGCCGCTGTAGCGCTAGGTGTTTATAGTATTTTAACCGTTTTTTTTCCGCCTTTAGCCGCTTTACCTTTTATAGCGGCCATAGCTGGGTTTTTACATCTCTTTTATTTTTCCCCTATGGGACTAGCCGGCATAGCCATTGCCCTACCTGTAGTGATAGGTATGGTGCTGAGTGTCATTAATGTAATAATTCCTGCCTTTAAACACGCTAAACCTTCTATTCCCACCAACAAGACTATACCTGCTTCATGGCCGGCTCGCGTTTGCAAATTTTTACTTCAATGTGTCACTGTGCCTTTTTCGTTTGCAGCGCGATTAGTCGCTACGGTGATTTCTGCATTTACATGGATTTTAAGCGGGGGACATCGAGAATTTCGCGCCTATGTAGTGCCTTATTCTTATGGTGTATTTTTAAGAGAGCAAATTCAAAACGTGTGGGGCAGCTCTACTCCAAACGGTGAAAAAAGAAGGGGTGCTGCAGCAGGAGAAGAAAGACGTGAGGATGTGGTTGCTTTGCGTGCCGATCGGAGACAACCAGACTCTCGAGACGAAGGTTTACGCCCTGCCAGTCCAGGACAACAAGCTCGAGACGCAGATTTACGCCCTGCCAGCGCGGTAGGGGCAGATGCAGCGTTGAAAGAAGGTTCTGAGGACGATCACGACAATTCTAGAGACGATGCAGGGGAGGCAGCCGCCGCCGATGGTTCTCGGGGAGAGGCTGGAGACGAGGCGACTACTGCCTCAGAAAGAGAAGCCTCGGATGCCGGCGATGAAGCCTATTCTGAAACAGACGAGGAAGCCTATTCTGAGACAGACGAGGAAGCTCGCACAGATAACGGGTCCCAGAATGGGGACAATGATTCTATCCTATATCCCACAAGACCTAGTTCTCCTTACTCACGGTAATTTTAAGAACACTCGCCTTAATCCAGGCTGGAAGGATTTTCATTAAGCTTCAAAGGGCCTTTAATATTACCTTAACAAATTCTGCCTATAATTAAAGAATGAGCCTCCATGATGCCTCTCAAGAACAGTTAACCGACATGTTATATGCGGAAGGTAGCACACCTCCCTATTGGGAAAGACGTCATATTGTAGAGCCCCAAACAGGCCATTTCAGCAATTTATTGACGAAGGCTAGGGTGCAGTGGGGTTTAAATCCTTCTCCGGAGTTATTCCGTGATGCAACAAGACAACAACCCACAAAAAGTTGGGCACGGGTAGCTTACCGTCCTAGCTTTAGCCAAGACGGATATACGACTCTGGTTCTTTTAACACATGAAGAATTCCAAAAGGCGGCCTTGCTCAATAAACGCCGTTTCAATATTCCTCGACAAGTAATGGCCTTCTGTGCCGCCCTGGTGAATGGGTTAGAGGTTAAAATAGATGCGCTCTTTCCCGCAGGAGGCTCTCAATTTAAACAGTTCGTGTTTACCTCTGTGTTACTTCTATCCGTAGCCGTAGGCCTTTACCTCCTTTTAACAATTTTTTTTCCTCCTTTGGTCGCTTTACCCCTAATAGGTGCTCTAGTCATCCATTTTTCCCCGGCGGTTTTGGCCTCTCTGGCTATCGCTTTGCCTGCGCTAACGGGTGTAATACTAGGTTTCTTTAAAGACAAGCCGCCTGAAACGACCTCTGTTCTTGCTTCCGGACCCGCACGATTCTTTAAATTTTTATTACAATGTGTGACCGTTCCTATTTCTTTGGTGGGACGCGTGCTCACCACGACATTGGGTTCTCTTCTGGAGGGAATTTTCAGTGGCTTTCAATTAAGACCCCACGTCGATGTGATTCCGATGGGTTGGTTTCCGGGTGCGAAAAGCAGGGCTATGGCTGCGGCTGAAGCACGGTTGGGCATTTCAAAGCCTGCAGCATCAGGAGCTGCAGCACGGCCAGGTTCACCGGGGGCAAGCGATGC